>CAIWPS010000836.1 GCA_903914615.1 uncultured beta proteobacterium
ATGACTGGGCCTGTCCGATCTGCGGCGTGGGCAAAGGCGAGTTCGAACCGTACACGCCGCCCGGCCCGGCAGCGGCAGCGGCGGCGGCGGGCATGGGCCGGGCTTCGGTGCCCGGCAAGCAGCGCGACGCGGGCGTGCTCATCATCGGCGCCGGCCGCGCCGGCTGGACCGTGGCGCAGGCGCTGCGCGAACACAGCGCCACGCTGCCGGTGACGCTGCTGTGCGCCTGCAGCGGCGACCTCTACGACAAGCCGCAGCTGTCAGTGGCCGTGGCACGCGGGCTGGGCGTGGACACGCTGGTGCGCGAAACCGCGCAGCAGGCCGCGCGGCGGCTGGGCGTGCGCCTGTTGAACCACGCCTACGCGGTGCACATCGACACCGCCACGCGCAGCCTGCGCAGCACGCGCGGTACGCTGCGCTGGCAGCAGCTGGTGCTGGCGCACGGCGCCGAACCGGCGCTGCCGGCTGCGCTGGCCGGCGCGGCGCGGCACCTGTGGCGCGTCAACGACCTCGCCAGCTACACGCGGCTGCGCCAGCGGCTGGACGCCGGCGGCCCGGGCCAGCGCATTGCCGTCATCGGTGCCGGGCTGGTGGGCTGCGAGCTGGCCAACGACCTGGCGCTGGCCGGGCACGGCATCACGCTGCTGGACGTGCAGGCGCGGCCGCTGGCCGCCCAGCTGCCGCCCGAGGCCGGGGCCCGGTTGCTGGCAGCCTGGCGTGCACTGGACATCCGCTTCATCGGCGGCGTGCAGGTGCTGGATGTCGCCCCGATGGCGGGTGCCAGCGGGCCGCTGCGGCTGCAACTGCTGGACGGCCGGACCCTGGTCGCCGACCACGTCATCGCAGCCACGGGGCTGCGCACTGTAGGCCGGCTGGCGCGCAGCGCGGGGCTGCATTTCGACAGCGCCGCCGGCGGCATCACGACCGACGCCGCCAGCGGTGCCACCAGCCAGGGCGGCATCTACGCCCTGGGCGATTGCGCCGTGGAGCAGGGCCGGGCCAGCCGCTTCATCGAACCCATCGCGCGGCAGGCGCGGGGCATCGCCGCCGCCATCCTCGGCCATTCCTTGCCCGCCGATGCGGCGGCCGCGGCGCTGCCCGTGCTGCGTGTGAAGACCAGCGCCATGCCGATCACGCTGACGCGGCTGGGGCCTGTGGAGGCAGGCTCCCGCTGGGCCGTGGCGCGCGCCGACGACGAACAGCTGCAGATGCATTGCACGGATGGCAGCGGCCGCTTGCTCGCCAGCCTGGCCGCGGGCCGGGCGCTGCAGCGTTCTTCAGGCCCGGCGGAAGGCGACGGCACCGGGCTGGCCCGCTGCTGAACGGCCGTCGGCCGGGCGACTTCTGCGCTGCGCGCGGCCGCAGCGCGTCATGCGCCGGCTTTCCGGTACGAACCGCAGGATCGGCGGCATGCCGCACGCCGCGCTCGGACCGCATCGGCGGCGCAGGATTTGGGCTTCAACGCGACGCATCGCTGCCCGGGGCCGCGGATTCACGGCCACGGCCGCGGCGCCGCCACATCCAGCCCGCCAGCGGCGCCAGGACCACCGCCCACAGCCACTGCCAGTTCTTGCCGATGAAGTCGGCCACGCGGCTGGCCAGGGTGACCTCGACGTCGATGGTCTTGTCGAAGGTGTGCACGGCGCGGCGCACCGGCGAGCCATCGACGCGGAAGACGGCACTCAGGCTCAGGTGCAGCGACTGCGCGCCCTCGGCGGTCGGCTCGACTTCCCAGCGCCATTCGGTGCGGGCCTTCGACGTCAGCGGCTGCTCCTCGGGGGTCACGGCGGTGATGCGGAAGTTGCCGCCGGTCAGCGTGGCGGCCATCAGCTCGGCCACCGGGACGACGGCGCCATCGCGTTCGCCGGCCTGGTTCAGGGCCGCCTTGAGCTGGTCCACGCTTTCGTCCAGGCTCAGCAGCAGCTGGATCTGTGCCGATTGGCCCAGGTTCATGGCCGGCGGTGCGTTGAAGGCGATCTGCGCCTGGGCCATCTGCGCGATCAGGCGATCGATCGCCCGCAGGGCATCGTCCTGTCGCCGGCGCGGTTCGGCGGCAGAGCTCGGGGCTGGCGCCGGCGCCGGCGCAGGCGCAGGTGCCGGCGAAGCGTCGACCGGCGCCGCAGCGGTCTTGGGTGGCGGCAGCACCGCCACCACTGCAGCGGGCGGGGCGGGCGGGACGGGCGCGACAGGCAAGGGTCGTTCGACCTGGAGCGGCGGGGTCAATTTCTCCAACTTCGCCGCGCCGGCCCTCTTGCGCGCTGTCGGTGCCTGCCAAACCAGCCGGCGCTGGCCAGCGTCGCACAGGCCCATGTCCCTGGCACCCGCGGGCAAGGGCTGGTCCGCCGCCAGGACCTCCAGCACGGCCTCGGGCCTGCCCCCGGTGGCCAGGCGGGACTGCACTTCGGCCCTGAGCTCGACGCACGTGAGGGCCTGCACCCACGCGGGCGCGGCGGCAAGCGCGGCGGCAATCAGGAGCCAGCGCGACCGCGCAACGCCCGCCCGTCGAAGCTCAGCTCGGCGCATGACGGCTTCGGGCTCGAAGGGAGGATGAGTTGCGCGCATGGGCTGACGATATTTCGCTTGGCCTCGGCACCCATCCTCAGATGTAGGGAGCTCGACGCGGCTCGGGGCAGGTGAACCCCGGCAGGGAGGGCCACGCCGGGACTCGATGCCTACACGCCCTGGGTCCTGCCGTCGCTGCCGACCGATTTGCCGGGGTCGTCGACCATGCCGGTGTCGATGTTGCGCACGACCTGGAAGCGACCGCCTGCCCAGCGCGTGAACAGCGGGAACAGCGGCGACGCATGCCTGCGGTAGGCGACGAGGATCTCGTTGTAGAACTTGACGCTGGGCGCCTTGCTCGTGCGCAGGGCGCGCTGCTGCGCGGTCTCGAGGATGCCGGTGGAATGCTGCGCGTCGTAGGCGCGCCAGCGCAGGGTTTCGCTGTCGACATTTTTCGCCTCAACCTCCGCGTTCTTGAGCCCGTAGCGGAACTTCGGCCAGGGCGAGTCCTTGGTGCTGATGTCGACGAAGCCGATGTGCGAGTCGTCCTTGTCGGCGAACTGATCCAGGAACGTCGCAGCTATCCCGGTCCTTCAGGTCCGGGATAGCTGCGTGGGTGTTGCATTTGGGGTTCCTGCCCGGATACTGAAATCGTGAGCACCCTCTGCGCCTACCGCTTCGCCCTGCGCTGCAAGCCGGCGCAGGAGCGACAGCTGGCCCGCTACGCGGGCCAGCTGCGGTGGCTGTGGAACCAGGCGCTGGCCGAGCAGCAAGCGCGGCGCGCGCGCGGCGAGAAGTACGCCTCTTACGTGGACATGGCCAAGTGGCTGACCACCTGGCGCAACGCGCCAGCCACCGCCTGGCTGGCCGAAGGCCCGGTGCACCCGCAGCAGCAGGTGCTGCGCCGCCTGGACGAGGCGTACAAGCGCTTCTTCGAGGCAGTCAGGGCCGGTACGGCGGGCGGGCGTGGCCGCACGGGCCCGCCGACCTTCAAGCGCTACGGCGACAACCCGAGCGTTCGTTTCCTCGATCCGAAGCAGTTCAGCCTGGACGCGGCCAACGGCCGCATCCAGGTTCCGAAGCTCGGCTGGCTAAGGGTGCGCCTTAGCCAAGCCCCTGGATCCGTGACGCTCCAGAACGCCGGCGGCGCTAAGTGCTTGATTTGACGGGCGTATCGGGTAGGGTTGGCCCTGACGGCGATTCACTCTGAGGGTGCGTTGAATTACGGTCTTCGTTTGGCCTCGCATTGAGGTTTG
>CAIWPS010000837.1 GCA_903914615.1 uncultured beta proteobacterium
ACGGCAAAGGGCCTCAGCCATCGGCGATGCTTCGGATGTTGTAGTCGAAAGACGAGAGCCGAAGAGAGCCGGTGGACACGGGCCTAGAACCCCCTGGCTTTAGCCATGGGGAGATTCAGATCGCGCCGGGCGGCGACGGCGCGGGCCGCGCCTCGGTCCTCCTAGAATCCGTGCGTGCACCAAAGCCGCCGCCGCCACATTCGCACCGCCTGGATCGCCATCCTGGCGGTGCTCCTGGTGGCGCTGGCGCCGACGCTGAATGCGGCACTGCGCAGCCAGCGCTCGGGTGGCTGGGTCGAGATCTGCCGCGCGCTCGGGTCGAGCTGGGTCTACGTTGGCGACGATGCGGCGCAGGCGCCCGACGGCCCGGCGCCGGGCGTCGCGCTCGAGCATTGCCCTTATTGCACGCTGCAGGCGGCCGGTGCCGTCGGCATGCCGCCGGCGCCGCTGGCGCTCGGCCTGCTGGCCCTGCGATTCGCCGCGCCGTTGCCTGCGCTGTGGCCGCCTGCGCTGCAGCAGGCCTGGTACCGCGCCCTCTCGCGCGGACCGCCGGCGCCGCGCTGACCCTGCGCCGCGCCTGGGCGCGGACGCCTTGCGCGTCCGTACCCGGGCAACTTCCCGTTCCCTCAGTGCAGGCCTTCAGAGCCTGCCCGCGCACCGGCGCCGCAGCGCCGTGCACCCTTCCACGAAGGTCCAAGCCATGTCCACCCCCATCCGGGGCGCGCTGACGCCCTGCGCGCTCGCCGCTTCCCTGCTGGCGCTCTGCGCCACGTTCGCCCGCGCCGACGGCGAAGCCGCCGCCGAGTCCGTCGTCATCACGGCCAGTCGATCCGACACGCGGCTGCAGGCGATGCCCCTGCACACCACCCTCATCACCCAGGAAGACATCCGCAACTCGACGGCGCAGACCCTGGACCAGCTGCTGCGCAACGTGCCCGGGCTGCTGGTACCGGGCGCGCCTTCCTACACCACCGACCCCACCGGCCACAACATCAAGTTCCGCGGCATGGACAAGAAGGTGCTGGTGCTGGTCGACGGCGTGCCGGTGCTCGACCCCTTCTACACCACCATCCAGTGGTTCAAGGTGCCGCTGTCCAGCGTCGAGCGCGTGGAGATCGTGCGCGGCGGCGGTTCCAGCCTGTGGGGCAACCTGGCCGTGGGCGGCGTCATCAACATCGTCACGCGGCGACCGGCCGGCAACGATGGCGAAGCCTCGCTGCGCCTGGGCGACATGGGCACGGCAGCGCTGGCGCTGAGCCAGAACATCGTCGTCTCCGACGCGCTCAGCTTCAACCTCGCCGGCGACAGCATGCGCACCAACGGCTACAACAACGCGCCGGTGGACCTGCGCGCCGCCTACTGGCCCGGCCGCGGCACTTCGGCGGCCACGCTGCAGAACCTGCGGATGAGCGCCTACTTCAAGCCCTCGGCCAGCCTGAGCGGCTTCGTGCGCGTGGGCTGGCACCTGCAGAACGAGGACATCGGCGGCTACGACTACGGCGCCAATGTGCAGAAGAGCCCCGACCTGCAGGCCGGCCTGACGGCCGTGCTGGACGCGGCCAGCCGCCTGCAGGCCACCGTCTACGCGCAGAACGTCAACTTCGACAAGTACAACGGCGCCGCCTGCTACACGGGCGCCACCTATGCCTGCGGGGCCTCGGTCTCGGGCAGCGGCGCCACCGCGGCGCAGCAGGCCGGTGCGGTGCTGCAGTACGCCACTTCGCACGACCTGAACACCTACAACGAGCGCGGCGGCTCGCTGGTCTATTCGCGCCGCTTCGACGGTGTGCTGAGCGAACTGCAGCTGGGCCTGGACCTGCGCCGCATCTCGGGCATCGACGCGCAGCAGAGCTACCGCACGCCCACCGCGGCGCTGCCCGGGGTGCTGCGCATCCAGCGCACGAACTACGGCCAGGGCCAGCAGGACTTCAGCGGCGCCTTCTCGCAGTTCAAGCTGCGGCCGCTGGAACCGCTGGAGGTGACGCTGAGCGCACGCGTGGACCGCTACGCCAGCAGCGGCGGCATCGCGCAGCAGACCAACTACAGCAACGTCGCTGCGCCGGTCGCCGGTGCCACCACCGGCGGCCCGGTGCCCGACAACAGCAAGACCGCCTTCGACCCCAGCCTGTCGCTGCGCTACGAGCTCAGCGAGCAATGGGCGCTGCGCGGCTCGGCCTACAAGGCCTTCCGCGCGCCGGGCCTGAACAACATGTACCGCAGCTTCGGCAGCAGCTCGATCTCCATCGCCAACCCGCTGCTAGGCCCCGAGACGCTGGTGGGCGAGGAGATCGGCATCGACTGGGGCGGCCGTGGCTGGAGCCTGGGCGCGACGGTCTTCCAGGCCAACGTGAAGAACGTCGTCGCCACCTATGCCATCACGGCCGCGACGCCGATCCCCGACCCGGTGCTGAACATCTGCGGCGCCACCTACACCGGCGTGGCCAACACCGCCTGCCCGGGCACGGTGAGCTTCTACACGAACGGCCAGGACCAGCGCGCCACCGGGCTGGAGCTGGACGGCAAGTGGGCGGTGCGCAGCGGCCTGGCGCTGACCGCCTACGCCACCCGCACCCTCACCAGCTACACACGCACCACCACCGGCGACCCCGTGGGCGTGCAGCTGCCGCTGGTGCCGCGCTGGGTGGCGGGCGGCAACGTCGCCTGGCAGCCGCTGGACAAGCTGACGCTGGACGCCGAGCTGCGCTACAACGGCGACATGACGCTGAGCAGCCTGACTTTGTCGCCACCCGTCCGCCAGGGCGGCTACGGCGTCGTCAATCTCGGCGCCAGCTGGCGCTTCAACCGCGCGCTGGAGGCCTACGGCGCGCTGGTGAACGCCGGCAACAAGGCCTACACCGACAGCAGCGCCAGCAACCCGCAGGGCATCAGCCTGGCGATGGCGCGGTCGTGGACGCTGGGCCTGCGGGCGAGGTTCTAGCCATGGCGCGCCGCCTCCTCGTCCTGGCCTGGTGTGCCTTCGCCGGCGCGGCTCTGGCGCAGGAAGGCATGCCGGCTGCGGCCTCGGCGGCTTCGGCGGCTTCGGCCGGCATGCGCCACGCCGGCCATGCGCCCGCGGGCTGCAGCAGCACGGCGCTGGCCTGCGCCAGTGCGGCCATGCCGCTGCTGGACGCCCGCGGCCGCCTCTGGCTGGTCTGGGTGGCGGGCGGTGCAGTCTCGGTGGCGCGCTCGTCCGACGGCGGCAGGAGCTTCGGCCCGGCGGTCGAACTCGACCACGCCGGCGCGCTGCTCGACCTCGGCGCCGACGCCAAGCCGCAGATCGCCGCCGACGGCCGCGGCCACGTCGCGGTGGCCTGGGGCGTGTTCAAGGACAGGAACTACAACGCCCAGGTGCGCATCGCCACCTCGTCCGACGACGGCGCCAGCTTCAGCGCTCCGCGCTCGCTTTCGGCCGATGCAGCCAGCCAGCGTTTCCCGGCGCTGGCGCTGGCCGCCGACGGCACGCTCTACGCCAGCTGGCTGGACAAGCGCACCGTGGCTGCCGCGCGCGGCAAGGGCCAGTCCGCCCCCGGCGCGGCGCTGGCCTGGGCGCGCAGCGACGACTTCGGCGCCAGCTTCGGCGCCGAGACCGTGGCGCCCGACAGCAGCTGCGAGTGCTGCCGCATCGCCCTGGCCTTCGACGCGCAGCAGCATCCCGTCGTGCTCTTTCGCGCCATCTTTGCCGGCAGCGAACGCGACCACGCGGTGATGAAGCTGGGCGACGCAACCTCGTCGCGCCACCGCGTCGCCGACGACCATTGGCGCCTGGAAGGCTGCCCGCACCACGGCCCCAGCCTGGCCATCGCCGGCGACGGCAGCCTGCATGCCGCCTGGTACACGCTCGGTGCGGCGCGGCAGGGCCTGTTCTACGCCCGGTCCACCGACGGCGGCCGCAGCTTCTCGGCGCCGCTGGCCGTCGGCGACGTGGCGCGGCAGGCCGGCCGTCCCAGCCTGCTGGCGCGCGGAACCACCATCTGGCTGGCCTGGAAGGAGTTCGACGGCCAGCGCATCACCATCCTGCTGCGCAAGTCGGTGGACAGCGGGCGCCACTGGTCGGCCGACCGCGTGCTGGCCGAGACCGCCGGCTATGCCGACCACCCGCAGCTGGTGGCCGACGACCAGGCCGTGATGCTGTCGTGGCTGACCCGCGACGAGGGCTACCGGCTGCTGCCGGTGGATGGCCTGTGAGGCGCCTGGTCTGCGCGCTCGTGCTCGCCGCCGCCGGGGCCGCCCGGGCCGGCGCCGCGCTGCCGCTGGGCGAGGACAGCCTGGCGCAGATCCGCGCCCGCCACGCCGGCCAGCCTCTGGTGCTGCACATCTGGGGCA
>CAIWPS010000838.1 GCA_903914615.1 uncultured beta proteobacterium
GGTCTGAGCATGGCCCTGCACGAAGGCACCGAGTTCGTCAACGGCCAGGTGCGCGACACCAACCTCAACACCTACACGCCGCTGCGCATGCGCGACGTGCCGCCGATGGACATCGAGTTCATTGCCAGCACGGTGCCGCCCACCGGCCTGGGCGAACCCGCCACAACCGTCGTCGGTCCGGCCATCGGCAACGCGATCTTCGCCGCCGTGGGCGCCCGCTTGCGGCACCTGCCGATGCGCCCCGCCGATGTGCTCGCTACGCTGAAGACGGGCTGATCCACCAACGACAGAGGGCCGTCACCATGCCACAGAACACCACCGTCAACCGCCGCATCGTCCTGAACGCGAGGCCGCGCGGAGCGCCGACTGCCGAAGACTTCCGTCTCGAGAACGATCCCGTGCCGAAGCCCGAGTCGGGCCAGGTGCTGCTGCGCACGCTCTACCTGTCGCTGGACCCGTACATGCGCGGCCGCATGAGCGATGGTCCGTCGTACGCTGCGCCCGTGGCCATTGGCGATGTGATGGTCGGCGGCACGGTGTCGCGCGTCGAGGTCTCCAAACATGGCGACTTCAAGGTCGGCGAGCTGGTGCTGGGCTACACCGGCTGGCAGGACTACGCGCTGTCCGACGGCAAGGGCCTCACGGCCATCTCGTACGAGGAGCGGCATCCTTCACGCGCTTTGGGCGTGCTGGGCATGCCGGGCTTCACCGCGTACATGGGCTTGCTGGACATCGGCCGCCCTGCGGCAGGCGAGACCGTCGTCGTGGCCGCGGCCAGTGGCGCCGTCGGCTCGGTGGTGGGCCAGATCGCAAAGATCAAGGGTTGCACCGTGGTGGGCATCGCGGGCGGCGAAGACAAGTGCCGGTACGTCATCGACGAACTGGGCTTCGATTTCTGCGTCGACCACCGGGCCGACGACCTGCCCGGTCACCTGGCCGCAGCGTGCCCGAAGGGCATCGACGTCTACTTCGAGAACGTCGGCGGTGCTGTATTCGATGCCGTGCTGCCGCTGCTCAACTCCAAGGCCCGCGTCCCGGTGTGCGGACTGATCGCGGCCTACAACTCCACCGAGTTGCCGCCCGGCCCGGACAGGCTGGGCCTGCTGGTCGGCACGCTGCTGCGCAAGCGCATCCGGATGCAGGGCTTCATCGTCTTCGACGACTATGCGCCGCGCTGGAGCGAGTTCGCGGGTGCGATGGGCGAGTGGGTGCAGGAAGACAAGGTCAAGGTCCGCGAGGACATCGTCTTCGGCCTGGAGAACGCGCCCGAAGCCTTCGTCGGCCTGCTGCAAGGCAAGAACTTCGGCAAGCTGGTGATTCAGCTTGCCCACGAGTGACTCTCGCAATCGCCGGCCTTCCACCCCACCAAGGCAAACTCGCATGAACATCCTGATGATCCTCACGTCCCACGACCAGCTCGGCAACACCGGCCACAAGACCGGCTTCTGGCTCGAAGAGTTTGCGGCACCCTACTATGTGTTCAAGGACGCGGGTGCCAAGCTCACCTTGGCCTCGCCGCTGGGTGGCCAGCCGCCGCTTGACCCCAAGAGCGACGACGCGGCATCTCAGACCGATGCCACGCGCCGCTTCAAGGCCGACAGCGCTGCACAGGCGGCGCTGGCTGCCACGGTGAAGCTGTCGACGATGAAGGCGACCGACTTCGACGCCCTGTTCTATCCCGGTGGTCATGGTCCTTTGTGGGACCTGGCCGAAGACGCCGCGTCGATCGCCCTGGTCGACGCGATGATCGCCGCAGGCAAGCCGGTCGCGGCCGTGTGCCATGCGCCGGGTGTGCTTCGACATGCCCGGGCGCCCGGCGGCCAGTCGCTGGTGAAGGGCAAGAACGTCACCGGATTCACGAACACCGAGGAGGCCGCCGCCGGGTTGACCAAGGTCGTGCCCTTCCTGGTGGAAGACATGCTCAAGGAACATGGCGGCAAGTTTTCCAAGGCGGCCGATTGGCAGCCGCATGTCGTGGTCGATGGCTTGCTCATCACGGGCCAGAACCCGGCCTCTTCCGAGCCCGCCGCCCAGGCGCTGCTGGCCAAGCTCCGGCCCGCGTAGGTCGATCCATGTCACTTGCCGTTGTCCAGAACGCGCATGCCGATGCTGCCCTGCGCATCCTGAAGCGACTGCTGCGCGGTTTCGTCGGCGGTGCCGATCTGCGCCTGTGGAATGACAGCTCCCACAGCGTGGGTCAGGGGCCGCCGGCGTTCACGCTTGTGCTGCGTGACCCGATGCTGCTGCGCAGCCTCGTCACCACCCGCGGCCCGGTGTTGCTGGCCGATGCCTACTTTCGCGGCCAGATCGATGTCGAAGGTGATCTCTACAGCGCGCTCGCGCTGAAAGGCCACTTCGAGGGGCTGGCTCTGCCGTGGCGTGACAAGCTGGCAATGCTCCTGGATGCATGGTTCCTGCCATCGCGTATTGAAGCGTCGAATGCCGGCACCCTGCTGACACGACTCGCACAGCGCTTTTCCAGGCAACACACGCGGCACTCTGACAGTCGGGCCATTGCATTCCACTACGACGTATCGAACGCGTTCTACGCGCTTTGGCTCGACGCCGAGCGGGTCTACTCGTGCGCCTACTTCGAGACGCCCGACGACACGCTGGACCAGGCACAGCGGAACAAGCTCGAGCACATCTGCCGCAAGTTGCGCCTGCAACGTGGCGAGCGCCTGCTCGACATCGGCTGTGGTTGGGGCGCGCTGGTTTGCTGGGCCGCAAGGCACCACGGCGCGCGGGCGCACGGCATCACACTCAGCAAGGCCCAGAATGACTTTGCGCAGCAACGCATCGCCGACGAAGGTCTGCAAGCGCTGGTGACGGTCGAGTTGCGCGACTACCGTGACCTGCAAGGCGAGGCCGTCTA
>CAIWPS010000839.1 GCA_903914615.1 uncultured beta proteobacterium
CACCACCGAGCCCAAGGCCGATGCCAGCGACTTCTACATGTTCAACAGCTACGAGGCCGGGCGCTCGGGCTACGTGACCATCCTGGCCAACTACCTGCCGCTGCAGGATGCCTACGGCGGCCCGAACTACTTCTGGCTCGATCCCAATGCGCTGTACGAGATCAACATCGACAACAACGGCGACGCCAAGGAAGACCTGACCTTCCAGTTCCGCTTCCAGAACAAGCTCGCCGGCGGCACCGGCGTGACGCTGCCCATCGGCGGCAAGAACGTCGCCATCCCGCTCATCCAGGCCGGCCAGGTCAGCGGCGTCAACGACCCCAACCTGAACGTCGCGCAGACCTTCAGCGTCACCGTCGTGCGCGGCGGCGCGCGCAGCAACGCCGGCAGCCCCGTGACCAACGCCGCAAACGGCTCGGCCACCTTCGACAAGCCGGCCGACAACATCGGCGTCAAGACCATCCCCAACTACGCCGGCTACGCCGCCCAGCACATCTACACCGTGAACATCCCCGGCTGCGGCATGCCGGCCAAGCTCTTCGTCGGCCAGCGCCAGGACCCCTTCGCGGTCAGCCTGGGCCAGGTCTTCGACCTCGTCAACATTCCCCTGAGCGTGCTGACCGACCCCACGATGGCCAATTCGCAGGTGAATGCGCTCGCATACAAGAACGTAACCACGCTGGCAATGGAAGTGCACCAGAGCTGCCTGACCAACGGCAGCGACCCGGTGATCGGCGGCTGGACCTCGGCCAGCCTGCGGCAGGCGCGGCTGCTCAACCCCAGCCCGCCCTCGGGCCTGCAGACCAGCGAATCCCCCGGCGGCGCCTGGGTGCAGGTGTCGCGGCTGGGCATGCCACTGGTCAACGAACTCGTCATCGGCCTGAAGGACAAGGACAAGTTCAACGCCAGCCAGCCCAAGGACGACGGCCAGTTTGCCGACTACGTGACCAACCCGACACTGCCCAAGCTGCTGGAGATCGCGCTGAACCTGCCCGGTACCTCGCCGACGAACTTCCCGCGCACCGACCTCGTCACCACCTTCCTCACCGGCATCAAGGGCGTCAACCAGCCGGCCAATGTCGTGGCCTCTGAAATGCTGCGCCTGAACACGGCCATCCCGGCCGTGCCCTTCGCGCAGCAGAACCGGCTGGGCATCGTCGGCAACATCCTGGCCGGCGGCAACGACAACGCCGGATTCCCGAACGGCCGCCGGCCCAAGGACGACGTGGTCGACATCTCGCTCATCGCCGTCGAGGGCGGGCTGTGCGTGGCCAACGGCAACACGAATGCGCTGGGCTTCGGGCCGGCCTGCAATCCTTCCGCGGTGCCGCTGGGCATGACGACCTTCGGCCTCAACGACGGCGTCGACCAGGCCCTGGTGCCGCTGCTGGCGGGCTTCCCGTACCTGAACACGCCGATCCCGGGCTCGAAGTGAGGAGCGCAGGATGAAACCGCGCTTCCTCCTTCCCGCGCTGGCCGCCCTGGCCGGCGCCGCCCTGCTCGCCGGCTGCGGCGGTGGCGACGGCAACAGCGTGTCGCCGCCCGCGGCGCCGGGCTCCGACGTGCCGCAGAGCGCGCTCGCCAGCCCGCAGGCCTACACGAGCTACGTCGGCTCGCTGAAGGCCAGCGACGCGTCCGCGCCGCTGGCGCTGGGCGACATCTCGCCGCCCACCAGCGAGACCCTGAGCGCAGCGGCCGTGCAGTAGGCCGGCGCCGCGCGGCCCGCCCGGGTCGCGCGGCGCTTACTTCCCACGGGCCACCCGGCCCCACCCTGAGCGCCCACGATGCCCAACTTCCACGCCGCTCGCCGATTCGGCACGCTCGCCCTGCTGGCCGCCCCGCTGCTCGCCGCCGCCCTGCCCTACGTGCCGGCCAGCGACGACGCCATCGTGCAGCGCCTGCCCACGCGCATCGACGCCCAGACCCGCGCCGCGCGGCGCGCGCTGGCGCAGGCGCCCGACAACCTGCCGCTGGCGCTGCAGACGGCGCGCGAGGCCATCGCCCGCGCCCGGCGCGACGGCGACCCGCGCGAATACGGCAACGCCGAAGCCGCGCTCGCCCCCTGGTGGACGCAGGCGGCGCCTCCGCCCGCTGTGACGCTGCTGCGCGCCACGCTGCGCCAGAGCCTGCACCACTTCGACGACGCCATCGCCGACCTCGACCGCCTGCTGGCCGACACCCGCGCACCGCTGGCGCTGCGCGCGCAGGCCGAGCTGACGCGTGCCGAGGTGCTGCAGGTGCTGGGCCGCTACGACGGCGCCCAGGCCAGCTGCCAGCGCCTGGCCGGCCCCGCCTATGCCGCCTTCGGCAGCCGCGTGCAGGTGACGGCGCAAGCCTGCCTGGCCGAGCTGCGCAGCCTGCAGGGCGACGGCGCTGGCGCCTGGACGGCGCTGGCCGGCCTGGCCGCCGGCGACGGCGGCGCCTGGCTGACGCTGGTGCGCGCCGAACTGGCCGAGCGCCTGGGCCGCGACGCCGATGCCGAGGCGCTGTACCGCGCCGCGGTGGCGGCCAGCCCCGACGTCTACCCGCGCGCCGCGCTGGCCGACTGGCTGCTGGCCCATGGCCGGCCTGCCGAGGTGCTGGCGCTGCTGGACGCCGGCGTCGAGGACATCGACACCCTGCTGCTGCGTCGTGCCATCGCGCTGCAACGCCTGCACGACCCGCGCGCTGGCGCCGCGGTGGCCATGCTGCAGGCCCGCTTCGACGCCGCCCGCGAGCGCGGCGACCTCAGCCTCATCCACGCCCGCGAGGCCGCGCTGTTCGAACTGGAACTGCGCGGCGACGCCGCCGCCGCACTGGGCTACGCGGCGCAGGAATGGTCGCAGCAGCGCGAGCCTGCCGACGCGCTGCTGCTGGTGCGTGCCGCGCACGCCGCCGGCCGCCCCCTGGCGGCGCAGCCGGTGCACGACTTCATGCGCCGGACAGGTTACGCCGACGCCCGCATCGCCCTCGCCGAAAGCACGAAATGACCTGCACGACGACACTGCTGCGCGCGCTGCTGCCGGCCGGGCTGGCCGTCTCCGCGCTCGCCGCGCAGGCCCACAAGCCCAGCGACGCCTACCTCAACCTGCAGGTCGAGGGCACCCGCATCGAGGCGCGGCTGGACGTGGCGCTGCGCGACCTCGACCGCGACCTGGTGCTGGACGCTGACGACGACGGCGCGCTCAGCTGGCGCGAGGTGCGCACGCGCTGGAACGACATCGCCGCACTCGCCTGGCAGGGCGTGCGCATCGAGGCCGACGGCGCGGCCTGCCGGCTCGTCGGCCCGCCGGCAGCACAGCAGCTCGACGAGCACAGCGACGGCAGCTACGCCGTGCTGCAGCGCAGCTTCGACTGCGCGGCGCCGGTGCACCGCGTCGCCGTGGCCTACACGCTGTTCCAGCGCAGCGACCCCACGCACCGCGGCATCCTGCGCCTGCGCAGCGCCGGCGCCGAGCGCGAGGCGGTGCTGACGCCCGGCGCGCCGGCCGCCGCGATGGACCTGCGCGGCGACGCGCCCTCGGGCGTGCTGGCCTTCATCGGCGAGGGCGTGCACCACATCGCCTCGGGCATCGACCACATCCTGTTCCTGATGGCGCTGCTGCTGCCTTCGGTGCTGGTGCGCACGCCCGGCGGCTGGCGCCCGGCGGCGGCCTTCCGCCCGGTGCTCTTCGACGTGCTGCGCGTCGTCACGGCGTTCACGCTGGCGCACTCGATCACGCTGGCGCTGTCGGTTCTGGACATCGTGAGCCCGCCGCCGCGGCTGGTGGAGTCGGCCATCGCCGCCAGCGTGGTGGTGGCGGCGCTGAACAACGTCTGGCCCATCGTGCGCGAGAAGCGCTGGGCCATGGCCTTCGTGTTCGGGCTCATGCACGGCTTCGGCTTCGCCAGCGGGCTCAAGGACCTGGGCCTGGCGCCCGGCGCGCTGGCGGCGCCGCTGTTTGGCTTCAACGTCGGCGTCGAGCTGGGGCAGACGGCCATCGTGCTCGTCTTCCTGCCGCTGGCCTGGTGGCTGCGCGACACGCGCGGCTACCGCCGCGGCGTGCTGGCCGGCGGCTCGGTGGCGATCGCGGCGCTGGCCGCGGTGTGGCTGGTCGAGCGCGCGGCCAACGTGCAGATCCTGGGGCTGGCGTGACCGACGCCAGCGCGCCGGCCGCCGGCTCCGCGCTCAGTGCCAGCCTTGATGCCAGCCGTACGTCGGGTGGTGCCAGCCCCAGCCGAAGCGGGCGTTGAACATCCACACCCATTCCGGGCCCGGAGCGGGGTACGCCGGCGCCACGTAGACGACGCCCGGCGGCACTGCGGCCTGCGCCACAGGGGCAGGTCCGGGCACCTGGTTGCCCTTGGCGTACATGCATTGCACGAAGGCATTGTTGTACTGGACCTGGATCGAGCGCTGCCCGTAGGCCGAGCCGTTGGCGCCCGAAGAGCTGCCGACGATGGCCCCGGCGGCAGCACCGACGCCCGCGCCCTGGTGGTTGCCGACGGCCGCACCCAGGCCCGCGCCGAGCAGCGTGCCCAGCGCGGCCGTGCCGACGGCGCGCTCGTTGCTGGCGTCGGCCTGGCCGGCCACCTGCGACTGCGCATACTGCTTGCAGGCGTCCTGGTCCTGCTGGAAGGCCTCGAAGGGCTTGTTGGCCCCCGGCAGCACCTGCACGGTGGGGCCCATGGGCGTGGTGGCGCAGGCCGCCAGCAGCAATGCCGGAACGGCCAGCGTCGCGAGCAGGTGAATCTTCGTGTTGTTGCGATCGTTCATGTCGGACTCCTGAAAGAAGCACCGCAGCGATGCGGTTTCACGAGCATCGCAGGCGCGTGTCTCCGCCGTGTTTCAGATCGCTTCGCCCCGTGTGGCAGTTGACGCAGACGCGGGCCGGGCGGTGCCGGCGCTGGCGCTAGGAACCCAGGCGCCGCTGCAGCGCCGCGGCCAGCGCGGCAGCGGCCTCCGGCCAGGGCACCTCGACGCCGCAGCGGCGCAGGTCCACGGTCTGCAGCCCGGCGTAGCCGCAGGGGTCGATGCGGCCGAAGGGCTCCAGGTCCATCGCCACGTTCAGCGCCACGCCGTGGTAGGCGCGGTGCTGGCTGACCTTGATGCCCAGTGCCGCGATCTTGCCCAGCCCCGCGAAAGGGTCGACCGCTTGCGGCTGCAGCACCGCGTGGCCGCGCGGGTCGGCCAGGCGCACGTAGATGCCCGGCGCGCCGCGCACGCGGTGGCCGACGATGCCGAAGGTCCAGAGCGCGTCGATCACCGCTTCTTCGATGCGGTGGACGTATTCCTTGACGTAGATGCCCAGCCGCCGCAGGTCCACCAGCGGATAGGCCACGACCTGGCCCGGCCCGTGGTACGTGACCTGGCCGCCGCGGTCGGTGCGCACGACCGGGATGTCGCCGGCCGCCAGCACATGCGCGTCGCGCCCGGCGATGCCCTGCGTGAAGACGGGTTCGTGCTCGACCAGCCAGAGCTCGTCCGGCGCATCGGCGCCGCGCGCCGCCGTGAAAGCGCGCATCGCGGCTTCGACTTCGGGGTAGGGGCGGCGGCCGAGTTCGAACGTGCGCATGACGGCGCCAGTCTACGGGCCCGGGCGGGCACGCCGCTTCAGCGGCAGGCCTGGGCCACCGTGTAGTCGATGACCTTCAGCCGCCCGGCGATGATCTCGGCCTTGGCGGCATCGACGCGCTGGCGCATTGCCGGCGTCACCAGCTTGGCGTTGAACTGGTCGTAGGCCAGGTCCAGCCCGCCTTCCTTCAGCCCCAATGCCGTGACGCCGGGCCGCACGCCCTTGAAGGCCTGGTAGACGGCGACGTCGGTGCGCTTGAGCAGCGAGGTCAGGATGCTGCCCGGGTGCAGGCCGTTCTGGTTGCTGTCGACGCCGATGCCCAGGATGTGCAGGTCATGCGCCGCCTGCAGCACGCCCAGGCCGGTGGTGCCGGCGGCGGCGAAGACGACGTCGGCCCCCTGCGCCGCCTGAACGCGGGTGAGTTCGCCGCCGCGCGCCGGGTCGGTCCAGGCGGCGTTGGTGGTGCCGGTCATCGCCCACACCAGCTTGATCTTCGGGTTGGCGTACTTCGCGCCCTGCTCGTAGCCGCACAGCACCTTGCGCACCAGCGGGATGTCCTGGCCGCCGACGAAGCCCAGCGTGCCCGTCTTGCTCGCCAGCGCGGCCAGCAGGCCGACGAGGAAGCTGCCCTCGTGCTCGCGGAAGACGAAGCTCTGCACGTTGGGCAGCGCCACCACCATGTCGACGATGGCGAAGCGGCGCTGCGGGAAGTCGCGCGCCACGGCCTCGATGCTGCTGGCCTGCGGGAAGCCGACGCCGACGATGGGGTCGGCGCCGCGCTCGGCGAAGCGCCGCGCCGCCTGTTCGCGCTGCGCGGCGTTGGCGATCTCGTATTCCAGGTAGGGCTTGCCGGTCTCCTTCTTCCAGCGCTCGGCGCCTTCCCAGGCGGCCTGGCCGAAGGACTTGTCGTTCTTGCCGCCGAGCTCGAAGATGATCGCCGGCTCGGCGCAGGCCACGGCGGCCCAGCCCAGGGCCGCCGCGGCCAGCAGACGCCGCATCCTCAGAACTGCGCCTTGAACTGCACGCCCACCGTGCGCGGGTCGTTGATGAAGCCGGTGAGGTTGTTGAAGTCGATGCCGCCGACGATGCGGATCTGGTTCGTGATGTTGCGGGCGTAGGCGGCCACGTCGTACTTGCCGTTGGCCCAGGTGTAGCCCAGGCGCAGGCCACCTTCGGTCAGCGCCTTGCCGGTGAATTCGACCGACTGGTAGAGGAAGAAGTTGATCTTGTCGCGGTAGACCCAGTCGGTGTAGGCGTACATCTCGCCGGCGCCGACGGGTTGGGTGTACTTCAGCGTCCAGCTGGCCGTCACCTTGGGCGCCTGCGGCAGCGGGTTGCCGTTGATCAGCGCGTTGCCGGCGGCGGTCTTGGGGTTGGTCACGGTGCAGGCTGCGCAGACGCCGACGCTGAGGTTGGGGTCCTCGATCTTGGTGTCGTTGTAGCCCACGCCCAGCGTCGTCAGCAGGTTGTCGGTGAGGGAGGACTGGAAGTCGAGCTCGAAGCCCTGGCCAGTTGCCTTCTTCGCGTTGAGCAGGATGTTCGAGTTGGCTGCGCCGCCCACGGCCGTCAGCTGCAGGTCCTTCACTTGGTAGCTGAAGACGTTGAAGGCCAGGCGTGCGC
>CAIWPS010000840.1 GCA_903914615.1 uncultured beta proteobacterium
CGCCGCCTGGGCGCAGGCCCTGACCCAGCGCCAGGCCCGCACGGCGCCGGGCCCGCTGCCCGCCGACGCGCTGGACGACCTGCTGCTGCACTTGGAGATGGCGCTGGAGCTGCCCGCACCGCCCGAGCGCCAGGAGCAGCGGCGCCAGCTGAAACTGCGCGCCCTCAAGCAGGCGCTGGAGGGGCGCGGGCCGACGGCAGCGGCCGCGAACACGCCACGGGAGTTGCTGCTGGCCGCCTTGCGCCAGCACGACCTGTCACCAGACCAGCAGCAGCGCCTGCTGGCCATCGTGGCGGCCCTGCGCGAAGCGCGGAACGGCGCCCAGGCGCTGCCGGCTGGGGGCGCCTGAGCGGCGAATCGCCATCCGTCGCGCAAGCTCCATCGGCGGCTTGCGGCCCGTGACTTCTCAATGATGGATCGCGAACAGGCATCAGCCGGCCTGCGCCCCGAGCCACGCAGCCAGGCGTGCGCGCACGCTGGCGGTGTGCACGGGCAGAACCACCACGTCGCCCGGTAGGGCCCAAGCCAGCAGGGCCAGGGCCGCTGCCTCTTCGTCGGCATCGAGTGCGATGCGCTCCGCAGCAACCAGGCCCGCGCGCAGGCCGGCGAGCAGGATGGCCGGGACCTCGCCCGGCACACGGCCGCGCAGCATCAGCGGCAGTTCCTTGATCACCACGCGGTCGGGCGCAAAGGCGGCCGCCGTGGCCGCGAGGTCGAGGATGGCGCCGTCGTCGCGGTTGCCGGCCTGGCCCAGCAGCAGGCCCAGCCGGCGCGGCTGCAGCGCCCGCGCCACGCGCAGCAGCTGCGCCAAGCCGTCGGGGTTGTGGGCGTAGTCGACGAGCACGGTGGTGCCGCGGTGGGACCAGCGCTCGAGGCGGCCGGGGTTGTCCTGCGGGCTGGCGCCGAAGGCCTGCAGCGTCGCCACGATGGCCGCCTCCGGCAGGTCCAGTGCGGCGGCGGCGAGGGCGGCGGCCGCGGCATTGGCGACGTTGTACCGGGCCACCCCGCCCAGCGTCAGCGGCATCGTGGCCACGGCACCGAGATCGGTCTCGCATCCGGCACGGCACAGCCACAAGTGGCCTGCCCGCACGCCGCAGCTGCTGCCGCCGGCGGCACGCCTCGCAGCCAGCGCGGGGTGGGAATGGTCCAGCGCGAACAGCGCGTGCGTGGCCGCAGCGGCATGCGGCAGCCGCGCGGCGGCGGCCATCAGCACCGCAGCGTCGGCATTCAGCACCAGCGTGCCGCCTTGCAGCGCGCGCGCCACCGTCAGCTTGACCTCGGCGAGGTCATCGGCTGTCGCGATGCCGTATTCGCCCAGGTGGTCGGCGCTGATGTTGGTGACCACGGCCACGTCGGCACGCCGCAGCGCCAGGCCGCGGCGCAGGATGCCGCCGCGCGCCGTCTCCAGCACGGCGGCCGCGACGCCGCGGTGGCGCAACACGGCGCGCGCACCGGCCGGGCCGGCGTAGTCGCCGCTGTCGACGGCGGCACCGCCGACGAACACGCCTTCGGTGCAGCACATGCCGTCGGCCAGCCCCGCCGCGCGCGCGATGGCGGCGAGCAGCCGCACGGTGGTGGTCTTGCCGTTGCTGCCGGTAACCAGGGCGGTGGGCACGTCGCACAGCTCGGCCCAGGGCACGGCCTCGACCGCAGGCAGCGCGCCCAGCGGCCAGCAGCGGCTGCCGGCACCGGCGCCGATCGAGACCGCGTCGTCGTCGGCCAGCAGCGGCAGGCCGTGCGCCGCTGCGGCCTCGCGCAACGCCGCGAGTGCGGGCCGGCGTTCGGCAGCGGCCCGCGCCGCGAAGGTGGACGCGGCGGTGTCGCCCGGGTCCTGCGCCAGGTCGAAGCCGGTCTCGCCGGCCTCGGCCAGCGTGCGCTCCCAGGCCCATTCGTTGACCTCGGTGGCGGTGAACAGCGCCTCCTCGGGCGCCGCGAACAGCAGTGCCGGTTCACGCGTGTGGGCCATGGCGCGCGGCTGCGGCGCCGGCCAGCCCAGTTGCGCGCACATCGCCCGCACGTGCGCCGCCCAGCGCGCGTGCGCCTGCGCGTCCTGCGCGGCATGGCCCAGCGGCGTCAGCGTCACCGCGGTGCCGGCGAACCAGCGGCTGGGGCCGGTGAGCCGGCGCGAGTCGGCAAAGCCGAGGTTCGGCTCGGGCGCCTCGGCCACGGCCTTCAGTCGGCCGACTCGCCGACGAAGCGCAGCCCGCGCTCGTCGCGCACGAAGCCGGCCGAGCGCAGCGCGCCGTCGTCGCCGGGCGCGGCCTCGGCGGTGTCATCGGCGGCAGCAGGCGGCGCCGCCGCGGCGGCCGCGGCCGTGGGCAAGGTACCGCCCTCGGGCTTGAACTTGATGACCTGCTTCCACGACCGCGTCAGCGCATCGGCGAAGACCAGCAGCAGGTCGCCCGGCCGGCCCATGCGCAGCGCCGCGTCGATGGCCTGCTGCTCGTCGGGGATGACGCTGATGGCTCCCTCGGGCACGCCCTGGGCGCGCAGCGTGGCGGCGATCATGTTCGGCACCTCGTCGCCGGCGCGGCCGCGCAGGCTGTCGTCGCGGCGGCAGACGTAGTGGTCGAAGCGGCCGGCCACC
>CAIWPS010000841.1 GCA_903914615.1 uncultured beta proteobacterium
GCGGCCGCATCACGTGGCCCGCGCCACCCCAGCCCCTGGCCGCCGACGAACGCGAGGCCGCGCGCAGCCGCGCCGGCCTGGCGCGGGCGCTGCAGCTCATCGCACTGGGCCTGCGCAGCGAGGGCGTGCGCGAGTGGAACTTCACGCTGCGCGGCCTGGGCGAGCGCGAGCTGCTGGCCGCTGCGCAATGGGCCTGCGAGCGCGAGGTCTGGGACCGCTGCATCAACACCAGCGAGCGCACCCGCGGCGAGGTCGACATCGCGCAGCGCTTCCCCCTGCCCTGGCGCGAAGCGGTGGTGGCCGCGGCGCGCGCGGCGGGGCTGGACCCGGCGGTGCTGTACGGCCTCATCCGCCAGGAATCGCGCTTCGTCGCCGACGCCCGTTCGGCGGTCGGTGCCGCGGGCTTGATGCAGATCATGCCGGCGACCGCGAAGTGGACCGCCAGGCAGCTCGGCATCCCCTACCGTGCCGAGATGCTGGCCGACCGCGATGCCAACCTGCAGCTGGGTGCCGCCTACCTGAAGCGCGTGCTCGACGATTTCGACGGTTCGCTGGCGATGGCCGCGGCGGCCTACAACGCCGGCCCAGGCCGGCCACGGCGCTGGCGCGAAGGCGGTGCCACCATCGAAGCAGCGGCCTGGGCCGAGAGCATCCCCTTCAACGAGACGCGCGACTACGTCAAGAAGGTGCTGTCCAACAGCGTGGACTACGCCGCGCTGCTGGGCACCCCCGGGCAGGCCGACAAGCTGCCGACGCTGAAGACCCGCCTGGGCGCGCCCATCGGCCCGCGCGCGGCCGGCGCCGCGCCAGAACCCGACATTCCCTGAAGCACCCCACGCGATGAAACAGATCCTCGTCCTCGGCGGCACCGGCTTTGTCGGCACCGCGCTGTGTGAACGGCTCGTCGAACACAGCGCCAGCGCGCGCATCGTCGTGCCGACGCGGCGCCTGCCGCGCGGCAACGGCGTGCGTTCGCTGCCCACGGTGGACCTGCTGCAGGCCGACGTCCACGACGACGCGGCGCTGGCGCGCGTGGTCGCCGGCTGCGACGCGGTGGTCAACCTGGTGGCCATCCTGCACGGCAGCGCGGGCGACTTCGACCGCGTCCACGTCGCGCTGCCGCGTCGCCTGGCGCAGGCCTGCGCGCGCGCCGGCGTGCGCCGGCTGGTGCACGTCAGCGCGCTGGGCGCCGGGCCGGCGGCGTCTTCGATGTACCTGCGCAGCAAGACCGCCGGCGAGACCGTGCTGGCCGAAGCGCAGCTGGACCTGACGCTGCTGCGCCCCTCGGTCATCTTCGGCGCCGCCGACCGCTTCCTCAATCTCTTCGCCGCCCTGCAGTCAGTGGCGCCGCTGCTGCCGCTGGCGGGCAGCGACGCGCGCTTCCAGCCGGTGTGGGTCGAAGATGTGGCCAGCGCCATCGTGCGCTGCCTGGACGACCGCAGCACCATCGGCCAGACCTACGAGTGCACCGGCCCCACGGTCTACACGCTGTCGGAACTGGTGGCGCTGGCGGGCCGCTGGTCGGGCCACGAGCGGCCGCAGTGGCCGCTGCCGGCCGCACTCGGCCGGCTGCAGGCGCTGGCGATGGAGTGGCTGCCCGGCGAGCCGATGATGTCGCGCGACAACCTCGATTCGATGAAGGTGCCCAACATCGCCACCGGCCAGCTGCCGGGGCTGGCGGCGCTGGGCATCACCGCCGCGGCGCTGGAGGCCGTGGCCCCGGGCTACCTGGGCGGGCTGCGGGACAGCGGCCGCCTGGACCGCTTCCGCGCCCTGGCCCGGCGCGAATAGGCGGCGCCGCTGGTGCGCCGGGCTCATCGGCACGATGCGCAGACGGCATCCCTGCCCTGCCCTTGCAGGACTAGCATGAAGGACACGCCACCATGGAGCACCGCATGCAGCTGTTGATCGGCAACAAGAACTATTCGTCGTGGTCGATGCGCCCCTGGGTGCTGATGCGCCAGCTCGGCCTGCACTTCGAGGAACACAAGCTGCGGCTGGACTTCAGCGAGCACTCGCATTTCCGCCGCGAGGTCGCGCGCTTCAGCCCCGCCGGACGCGTGCCGGTGCTGGTCGACGAGGACTTCTCGGTCTGGGACAGCCTGGCCATCTGCGAGTACCTGCACGACAAGTTCCCCGGCCACGGCGTGTGGCCCGAGGACATCCGCGACCGCGCCCGCGCGCGCAGCCTGGCCGCCGAGATGCACGCCGGCTTCAGCGCGCTGCGCACGCATTGCCCGATGAACATCGAGGCCCGCCTGCCCGAGGCCGGCGCGCGCGTGCTGGCCGAGCACGAGGCGCTGCGCCAGGACCTGCTGCGCGTGGAGCAGATGTGGGCCGAGGCGCTGGTGGCCAGCGGCGGGCCCTTCCTGTTCGGCGAATTCAGCGCCGTCGACGCCATGTACGCGCCGGTGTGCACGCGCCTGGTCACCTACGGCCTGCCGATGCCGGCGACGACGCGCGCCTACGTCGACCACGTGACGAAGGCGCCCGGCGTGGCCGCCTGGATCCAGGGCGCGCTGGCCGAGCACGACTTCATCGCCGAGGACGAGCCCTACCGCAAGCAGCGCTGAGCGCGATGCAGCTCTACGTCGTCGGCGGCGCGGTGCGCGACGCGCTGCTGGGGCAGCCGGCCAGTGACCGCGACTGGGTCGCCGTCGGCGCCACCCCGGAGGAGCTTCTGGCGCAGGGCTACAGGCCCGTCGGCAAGGACTTCCCGGTCTTCATCCACCCGCAGACCGGCGAGGAAGTGGCGCTGGCGCGCACCGAACGCAAGAGCGGCCGCGGCTACCACGGCTTCGCCTTCCACGCCGCGCCCGACGTGACGCTGGAGCAAGACCTGGGGCGCCGCGACCTCACCATCAACGCCATCGCGCAGGCGGCCGACGGCACGCTCGTCGACCCCTACGGCGGCCGCAGGGACATCGAGCAGCGCCTGCTGCGCCATGTCGGCCCGGCCTTCGTCGAAGACCCGGTGCGCCTGCTGCGCGTGGCGCGCCTCGCAGCGCGGCTGCCCGACTTCACGCTCGCACCCGAGACGCAGGCGCTGCTGCGCCGGATGGTCGACGAAGGCGAGGTCGACGCTCTGGTGCCCGAGCGCGTGTGGCAGGAACTCTCGCGCGGGCTGATGGGCGAACGCCCCAGCCGCATGTTCGAGCTTCTGCGCGGCTGCGGCGCGTTGGCGCGGCTGCTGCCCGAGGTCGATGCGCTGTGGGGCGTGCCGCAGCCGCCCGAGCACCACCCCGAGGTCGACACCGGCGTGCACCTGATGCTGGTGCTGGACATGGCGGCCGCATTGCAGGCCCCGCTGGCGGTGCGCTGGGCCTGCCTGTGCCACGACCTGGGCAAGGCGAAAACGCCGCCCGGGCAGTGGCCGCGCCACCTCGGCCACGAGGCCGCGAGCGCGCGGCTGGCGCGCGTGCTGGCCGAGCGGCTGCGCGTGCCCACCGACTGCCGCGAACTCGCCGACGTGGTGGCGCGCGAGCATGGCCACGTGCATGGCAGCGGCGCGCTGGGCGCGGCGGCTTTGCTGCGCCTCTTCGAACGCTGCGACGCGCTGCGCCGGCCGGCGCGGTTCGCGGAGGTCTTGCAGGCATGCGAATGCGACGCGCGGGGTCGCACGGGGCGGCAGTCCCAGCCCTACGCGCCCGCGCAGAGGCTGCCGGGGCTGCTGCGGGCCGCACTGGGCGTCGACACCGCGGCCATCGCTGCGCAGGCGACGCAGGGCGGGCTGCGTGGGCCGGAGATCGGCGCCGCGATCCAGGCCGCCCGCGCAAGGGCACTGGATCAGGCCTTGGCCACCTGATGGTCCGGCCGAGGCGGCATCGCTTGAGAGCCTGCCGTCTATGGCAGGGGTTCCAACGACAGCAATCGGCCCGTTGCAGACGGCCATTCCGTGGCGATCGCGGGCGGCTGGGGTGCCCTACAGCGCGGCCATCACCGCCCGCAGGTCGTCTTCCCAGTCCTTGATGTTGGCGCGCGCCTGCTTGCGCTGCGCCAGCGTGGTGGCGTTGTGGATCTGCGCCGCGAAGGCGCAGTTGTAGTCGTTGAGCCTGATCTGGTAGGCGCGGTACGCCGGGTCTGGCGATCGCTCGACGCGCGCCACCAGCGTGCGCAGCGCCGCCACGCGGGTGTCGCGGTCGGCACGTTCGGCGGCGAGACGGCGCAGCGTCTGCACGGTGTCCTTCTGGCGGCGCACGCGTTCGGCGGCCCAGGCCTCGGGGTCGTAGGGCGAGGCGACGACGCCATCGCGGATGACGCGCTTCTGCGGCGCGTCCAGCGAGCCGTAGAGCCGCTCGGCGCGGTCGACGGCGCGCTTGACAGACTCGCTCGTGCGCCGGGCGGGGTCGGGCTGCAGGTAGTCGCTGCGCATCTCGTCCATCACCTTGGCGTAGCGCTCCTCCAAGTGCCTGAACTGCGGTTCGCCCAGGCCGGGCAGCAGGTCGGCGGCCTGCGCCAGCGCGCGTTCCAGGCTGGGCTGCAGGCGGTCGCGGATCTGGTCCTGCCAGCGGCAGGCGGCCGCCGGCGTGGTCGGCTCCAGCACCTGCGACTGTGCCTGCGCCAGCAGGGCCACGTAGTCCGGCAGCTGGGTGGCGCGGTGCCAATCGAAGAAACCGTCCAGCGCCTGCTTGACCTGCGGCGCCTGTTCGCGGCTGAAGTCCATGTAGCCGTCCAGCCACCACCAGCTCAGCTGCGCACCGTTGTTGTAGGCCACGCGCACGGCGCTGCAGCCCTGCAGGCCCAGCACCAGCAGCACGACCACGACGCCGATAATCGCGTTTTTGATGCGGGACAACTGCATGGCACTCAATGTCGTGATCATGGCCGCGGGCAAGGGCACCCGCATGAAATCGGACCACCCCAAGGTCTTGCACAGGTTGGCCGGCATCAGCCTATTGCAGCATGTCCTGAACGCCAGTGCTGGCGTCGGTGCCGATCGCACGGTCGTCGTCACCGGCCATGGCGCCGACGCGGTGGAAGCGGCAGTGCGCAGCAGCGGCGCCGTCTTCGTGCGCCAGATGCCGCAGCTGGGCACCGGGCACGCGGTGCAGCAGGCGGTGCCGGCGCTGGACGATGCGAACCCGGTCACGCTCATCCTCTACGGCGACGTGCCGCTCATCCGCAGCGCCACCGCGCGCGCGCTGGTGCAGGCCTGCGGCGGTCGCGAACTGGTGCTGCTGAGCTTCAGACCCGCCGACCCGGCACGCTACGGCCGCATCGTGCGCGACCCCGCCGGCGCCGTGCGCGCCATCGTCGAATACAAGGACGCGAGCCCGGCGCAGCGCGCCATCGGCGAGGTCTACAGCGGCATCATGGCCGCGCCCACGGCGGCGCTCAAGCGCTGGGTGGCGGCGCTGAAGAACGACAACGCCCAGGGCGAGTACTACCTGACCGACGTCGTCGCCCTGGCCGTGGCCGAAGGCATGGCCGTGCAGGCCCAGGTCGTGGCCGACGAGGCCGAGGTGGCCGGCATCAACGACGCCGCGCAGCTGGCGGCGCTGGAACGCGTGCTGCAGCGCTGGCAGGCCGACGCGCTGCTGGAACAGGGCGTGCGCCTGGCCGACCCGGCGCGGCTGGACGTGCGCGGCCGCCTCGTCTGCGGCAGCGATGTCGAAATCGACGTCGGCTGCATCTTCGAAGGCGAGGTCACGCTGGCCGACGGCGTGCGCGTCGGTGCCTACAGCGTGCTGCGCGATGCGCAGATCGGGCCCGGCGCCGTCATCCACCCCTACACGCACATCGAAGGCGCGCAGGTCGGCGCTGGTGCGCTCGTCGGCCCGTATGCGCGGCTGCGGCCGGGCGCGGTGCTGGGCGCGCAGGTGCACATCGGCAACTTCGTCGAGGTCAAGAACAGCACGCTGGCGGCCGGCGCCAAGGCCAACCACCTGGCCTACCTGGGCGATGCCACGGTGGGCGAGCGCGTGAACTTCGGCGCCGGCAGCATCACCGCCAACTACGACGGCGCGAACAAGCACCGCACCGTCATCGGCAACGACGTCCACGTGGGCAGCAACTGCGTGCTCATCGCGCCGGTGCGGCTGGGCGACGGCGCCACCATCGGCGGCGGCTCGACCATCGGCCGCGACGCACCCGCCGGACAGCTGACGGTGGCGCGGGCGCGCCAGGCCAGCATCGCGGGCTGGAAGCGGCCGCAGAAGGCGCCCAAGGGCAGCGCCTAGTCCGTCGCCCCTTCGGCCACGCCGGCCGCGAAGCACAGGTCGTCCCAGGCCCGCGCCTTCTCGGCCGGGCTGCGCAGCAGGTAGGCCGGGTGGTAGGTGACGATCAGCGGCACGCCGCGGTAGTGGTGGACGCGTCCGCGCAGCTTGCCTACCGGTTCGTCGCTGCGCAGCAGCGCCTGCACCGCGAAACGGCCCATGGCCAGGATGATGCGCGGGTGCAGCAGCTCGATCTGGCGCTGCAGGAAGGGCTCGCACAGCGCCATTTCCTCGGGCATCGGGTTGCGGTTGCGAGGCGGCCGGCACTTCAGCGTGTTGGCGATGTAGACGCGCTGCGCCGCCGGCCCTTCGGCAGCGCGCGACAGGCCCAGCGCCGCCAGCATGCGGTCCAGCAACTGGCCGGCAGGGCCGACGAAGGGCTCGCCCTGCAGGTCTTCCTGCTCGCCCGGTGCTTCGCCGATGACCAGCCAGTGCGCCGCTTCGTTGCCGACACCGAAGACGGTCTGGGTGCGGCTCTGGCACAGGCTGCAGGCGGTGCAGCCGGCGACCGCGGCACGCAGGGCCGGCCAGTCGAGGCCGGCGAGGGCTGTCGCCGCAGGTGCGGCGGCGCCGGTGGCGAGGGGCACGGCCACAGGCGCAGCGGCGGGCTCGCGTGCAGGTGCAGGTGCAGGTGCAGGTGCGGTTGCAGGTGCAGGCGCCGGCTGCCACAGGCGCAGGCCCATGGCGCCCAGCATCGCCTGCTGCCGCTCAGACCACATGCGCCGGCCCTTCGGGCGCTGCCACGCGCAGGCTCATCACCACGGCGTCCTCGCGCCGTGCCGCCGCCGGGTAGTAGCCGCGGCGCAGGCCGACCTCGGCGAAGCCCAGGCGGGCGTACAGGGCGCGCGCGCGGTGGTTGCTTTCGCGCACTTCCAGCCACAGGGTGGCCAGCCCCAGCTGCTGCGCCAGCGCGCGCACCGCCTGCATCAGCGCGCTGCCATGGCCCTGGCCCTGCCAGGCCGGTGCCACGGTGATGTTCAGCAGATGCAGCTCGTCGACCCCGGGCATGGCAACGAAGTAGCCGACGAGGCCGCCGGCGCTGTCCTCGAGCAGCTCGGCCTGGTAGCCCGCCGCCAGCGAGTCGATGAAGTTGCCGCGGCTCCAGGGGTGGCTGTAGGCGGCGGTCTCGACGGCGAGCACGGCGTCGAGGTCGCGCAGGCCCATGGCGCGGCGCGACAGCCGCGGCTGCAGCTGCGCGTTCATGCGGCGGCCCTGGCCTCTCGCACCGCCTCGCGTTCGACCGTCGTCAGCGCCACCTTGTCGCGCAGGTACAGCGGCAACGCGGCGGCGGCATCGATGCCCTCGCCCGCGGCAGCCGCACGCACCGCCAGGCGCAGCAAGGCGGCCGCACGGTCGTGCTCATGCTCGACGCGGACGGCCGCCGCGGGCAGGCGCAGGCGCGCGCCGAACGCGCCCAGC
>CAIWPS010000842.1 GCA_903914615.1 uncultured beta proteobacterium
GCCCCGGCCGGGCCCCGCCTGCCACGAGGCACTCGCGTACCCAGAAGGACATTGCCATCACGTCCGGAGGAAGGCGGGCGCCGCGAATGCGGATGGCCGACACCGCCACATCGAGTTCCATCAGCTCGGCGGTGCTGAAGGCGAGCGCCGCGGCCCCGGTGTTCTCCTCCAGGTGGGCGATCTGCGTCGTGCCCCCGAGTTCGACACCAAACGCTGTAAGTTGTTGATTTGTATAGAGGCGAGCCCCTCGGCTGCCACTACAGCAACGACATCTGGGCGTCTTGGGTCGGTTTCTTCAGTTTTAGTGCGGCCAGCACGCTGGCCTGCTCGATGTTGATTGTGGAGATGCCCGAGATGGGCGCGGCGGCATTGATACGGACGCTGTGCCGCTGAATTCGGCGTAAATGCGCCAGGGCTCGTTCGGGGCTAAGGTCGCTCTGGGCCAGTTTCAATCGCTGACGCATGACCCGGTAGACGATTAGCGCCATGAAGCACAACATGGCGTGGGCGCGGATTCGCTCGGCCAGTCGGTGGTAAACCGGGGCGATTTCGATTTCCGACTTGAGCACCTTGAACCCGCGCTCAATATCAGCCAGCGCCTTGTAGCGTTGCACCAATTGCGGCGGCGTCAGGTCGACCACGTTGCTCACCAGCAGAAGCTTGCCGTCCATGAGTTCGGCCTGCGCCAAGGCCGGTTCGTCCACCGCGTAGCTGAACAGGTTGCTCTTCAGGTCGACCTTCACGATGCGCGACAGATGGGCCTCGCAGACCTCGTGATACAGCCGCGCCTTCGCACCACTGTCCGACAACTTGCGCCCCTTGCCTTTGATGCCGGCCTCCTGCCCATCGAGCTTGCCAGCCCACTGCTGTGCCCTATCCTGCAGTAGCGCAATTCGCTCGCGCCGCAATTGCGATTGCTCCTTGGCGCGTTCGGGGTGATGGGCCACCACCAGGCGCCAGCTCTGCCAGCGCGTCTCTTCAATGAGTTCTTCCGTCGCCACGGAGGCCCTGGCCTGCATCGGCGCCAGCAGGTCAGCGAACTCGCCATAACGCCGGCCCGGTACGGCCAGGATGAATTCCAAGGCATTCCCGTCAGGCAAGCTGATCTTGGCCAATTCATCCACGTTGTCCAGGGACAGCAGGCCGCGGTCTGCGACGACGATCAGGCGCTTGATGTGTGAGAAGCGGGCCAGTACCTTTCTGAACGTGGGCAGCAGCGTGGGCGCCTCGGCCTGGTTGCCGTCGAACACTTCGTGGTAGATCGGAAGCCCTTCGGCAGTCTGCACGACGCCCAGCATGAACTGACGAGCAATCAGTCCTTCCTTGGCCATGCCGTACTGCCGTACATCGTCAGTCTGCTCGCTCAGACCCGTCACGCCGATGGTGGTCAGGTCGTAGAACACCAGCGAGAGATCCTGGTCAACCAGAGGGCGCAACAATCCCGTGACGACCGCGTCCACAGCGTCGCGATGGTCCATCAGCGCATCCATGCTGCGAAGCAATTGCTGGTGGCTCAGGCTGGTCGAGTTCACCTCGGGAATGCTCACCGTCTCCAGCCAACGCAACACGCCGAGTTTGGATTCGGGGTCGCACAAGCGATTGAAGACCATCACGCGAATGGCATGCTCGATGGCCGTGGTGTAGCGGGCCCTGCGGAAGACGCCAGCGAGCGCGTCGAATCCCAGTTCCTTCCACAACTGATCCAAGGCCCAGACATCGCCCAACGCGCGCGCCGATTCGAATTCGACCTGCGGCGTCACCGCCATCGAACCCGGCAAGCCCTTGGCCCGTAGCAGACTGCGGAGCAGCGAATCGACGCCACCGCCGACCTCGTCAAGCCGCCCCAACGTGGCGACGGTGCGCTGGCGAGGCTGGCCCTCTTCGTTGCGGAACGACTCAACGAGCTGCAGGTAGCTGTGCCCGCCGGAGCGCGTGAGCTTGATGAACATGCGCAGAGTATAGCCGCGCCACCCAAGTCATTGCCACCACTGCACACTTCTAATATTGCCACTACAGAAGTTTTCTTGAGCCGCAGCTAAGCTCTTGATTTCATTGACTCGGGAGCGCCAAAGTCACCGCGAAACGCGATTTGGTGTCGAACTTCGGCATCATTGCCGCAACGGCCCTGCAGCATGGGCTGACGGTCGTGACCCGCGATACCGGTGACTACAAACTCGCGCGAGTCCCCTTGTTGAATCCTTGGGTCGACGAGACGACCTAATCTCGGTTCCTGTCCGGTTCTGCGGCGAAGCGTAGGACTCAAAGAACGCGATGGCCGTTTCGGAGCCGCCAGATTGCGCGGCTGGTTGACCGATCCGTTTCGGCCTCGATCGATTGGTGGATGCCTGTCAATTGCGTCCGCGAGACACACAACTGACATCCGCAAGCTCGATGTTCGCTTTACGGCGCCCAGCCGCCATGATGTCGAATCCGTGGCTGGATCTGGACGGCCAGGAGCGGACCGAAGGGCCCCCGTCACGGAAGCGGCCGTTTGGACTTGAAGTCTGTGCCGATCAAACTGGAGGGCAATCAGACGCGCTTTATTTCGCCACTTCGCTGCAGCTGTCAGCGGGCTCACTCGCATGTCAACCAACTCCGTCATTCGAAGCTCTCGTCGCGTCGTCGCTCAGTGCGTACCTCAGCGGCGGTGCGCAACTGCATCGACTTGAGCTGCGTCGACGCCCATGCTGCAATCGTTGGGTCGTCATCAACTGAGAGTCTCTGGGTCATTTCAATGTAGGGCTGCAGGACCTCTGTCAGGCTGCCGGTCCACGCTCTAGGTCGGAATCGTCCCTCAAACCCGACTAGTACCGCAGCTCGATCTGGCGCTATGGCCAACAGCTTAGCGGCTACCGGTGACCAAGCCAGATTGCCGCTGTCCCCCTTGACGACAATATTCACTTCAGCCGCTACAAGTGGCGCACGGCCGCTGGGCTCTCGTTCGACCCACGCCAGCAACGCTGATTCGTCTGCGCAATTCACCACGCTGGCTCTGTTTAGTGCGAATCGAGATAGAAGTGGGTAACCGAGTGGCGTTCGACCTTGGCCAAGAAACGCATCCAACGCAGCATCAGGCTGGAGCTTGAATAGCGTGCAGGCAAGCTTTGCGAAGAGGTCAGCA
>CAIWPS010000843.1 GCA_903914615.1 uncultured beta proteobacterium
CCAGCACCCGCAGCCCGCCCACCAGCACCGTCATCTCGGGCGCGGTGAGCGTGAGCTGCTGGGCCTTGTCCAGCAGCAGCTGCTCCACCGGCACGCTGGCCGGGCCGTTGACGGGGTTGCGGAAGCCGTCGGCCACCGGCGCGGGGACGCCGAGGGACTCGACGTCGGTCTGGTCCTGCGATGCGTCGACACGGCCGGGCGCGAATGGCACGTCCACAGCCACGCCCGCGGCCCGGGCGGCCTGCTCGACGCCCACGCCGCCGGCGAGCACGATGACGTCGGCCAGCGAAAGCCGGCCCGAGGCCTGCCGCACCGCTTCCAGCGTGGCCAGCATCTGCGCCAGTTCGCCGGGGTTGTTGACCTCCCAGTCCTTCTGCGGTGCCAGGCGGATGCGCGCGCCGTTGGCCCCGCCGCGCTTGTCGCCGCCGCGAAAGGTCGATGCCGAGGCCCAGGCGGTGGCGACGAGCTGGGCCACCGTCAGGCCCGACGCGGCGATGCGCGCCTTCACGTCGGCAATGTCGGCCGCGCTCGGCGCTGCCAGCGTGGGCGCAGGCAGCGGGTCCTGCCAGATCAGGTCTTCCTTCGGTACCTCGGGGCCGAGGTAGCGCGACTTCGGGCCCATGTCGCGGTGGGTGAGCTTGAACCAGGCGCGCGCGAAGGCTTCGGCGAAGGCCTGCGGGTTGTCGCGGAAGCGGCGCGAGATCTTCTCGAACCCGGGGTCGACGCGCAGCGTCAGGTCGGTGGTCAGCATCGTCGGCCGATGCTTCTTGCCCGGGATGTGGGCGTCGGGAATGATCTCCGGCGCGTCCTTGGCCACCCACTGCTTGGCGCCGGCGGGCGAGTGGGTCAGCTCCCATTCGTACTTGAACAGGTGCTCGAAGTAGTCGTTGCTCCAGCGCGCCGGCGTCGTCGTCCAGGTGACTTCCAGGCCGCTGGAAATGGTGTCCTTGCCGTGGCCCTGGCCGAAGTCGCTGCGCCAGCCCAGGCCCTGCGCCTCCAGCGGCGCGCCTTCGGGCTCGGGGCCCTTGTGCGCTTCGGGCGCGGCGCCGTGCGCCTTGCCGAAGGTGTGGCCGCCGGCGATCAGCGCGACGATCTCCTCGTCGTTCATCGCCATGCGGCCGAAGGTGACGCGGATGTCCTTGGCGGCGGCCAGCGGGTCGCCGCTGCCATTCGGGCCTTCGGGGTTGACGTAGATCAGGCCCATGTGCGTGGCGGCCAGGGGCTGGTCGAGCTCGCGGTTGCCGCTGAAGCGCTTGTCGGTGGCCAGCCAGGTCGTCTCGGCGCCCCAGTTGACGTCGAGGTCGGGCTCCCACACGTCGGCGCGGCCGCCGGCGAAGCCGAAGGTGCGAAAGCCCATCGATTCCAGCGCCACGTTGCCGGCCAGGATGAAGAGGTCGGCCCAGCTGATCTTCTGGCCGTACTTCTGCTTGATCGGCCACAGCAGGCGGCGCGACTTGTCGATGTTGACGTTGTCGGGCCAGCTGTTCAGCGGCGCGAAGCGCTGCTGCCCGCGGCCGCCGCCGCCGCGGCCGTCGGCCGTGCGGTAGGTGCCGGCGGCATGCCAGGCCATGCGCACGAACTGCGGGCCGTAGTGGCCGAAGTCAGCGGGCCACCAGTCCTGCGAGTCGGTCATCAGCGCCAGCAGGTCCTTCTTCAGCGCGAAGTAGTCGAGCTGCTTGAATTGCTCGGCGTAGTCGAAGTCCGGGTCCAGCGGGTCGGACTTGTCCGAGTGCTGGCTCAGCAGGTCCAGCCGCAGCTGGCCGGGCCACCAGTCGGCGTTCGTCGTGCCGCCGCCGGCGGCGTGGTTGAAGGGGCACTTGGCTTCGGTCGATGACATGGCTTTCTCCTTCGATCCTGGGTTCGTGGATGCCGCACGGGCCGGGGCGCCGCGCGTGTCCGCAAGGTTAGACCTATTGCGTGACAGCATCCAATTGAGAAAAGCTAAGCAACCGATGCGCCGGCCCGGCCTTCAGGGGCTCAGCCGCTTCACTCCCGGCAGCGCGCAGGCGACGATGCAGTTGCGCAGCGCCGCGATGGCCTCGTAGCGCGGGAAGGTGCGCCGCCAGGCCAGCACCACGCGCCGTGTCGGCACCGGCGCTGCGAACTTCACGTAGCGGATGTGCGGCTGCTTCTCGGCCGGCACCGAGAGCTGCGGCACCACCGTCACGCCCATGCCCGAGGCCACCATGTACTTGATGGTCTCCAGGCTGCTGCCCTCGAAGCTCTTGCGGATGCCTTCGGCGTCGCTCGCAAAACGCGCGTACTCCGGGCAGACCTCCAGCACATGGTCGCGGAAGCAGTGGCCGGTGCCCAGCAGCAGCATCGTCTCCTGCTTCAGTTCCTCGGCGGTGATGCTCTTGCGCTTGGCCAGCGCGTGGCCGGTGGGCACGGCGGCCATGAAGGGCTCGTCGTACAGCGGCGCGATGGCCAGGCCGGTGTCGGGGAAGGGCTCGGCCATGATGGCGCAGTCCAGCTCGCCGCTGCGCAGCATCTCCAGCAGCTTGGCGGTGAAGTTCTCCTGCAGCATCAGCGGCATCTGCGGCACCCGCTCGATGGCCTGCCTGACGAGGTCGGGCAGCAGGTAGGGGCCGATGGTGTAGATGATGCCCAGGCGCAGCGGCCCGGCCACCGGGTCCTTGCCGCGCTTGGCGATCTCCTTGATCGCGGCGGCCTGCTCGATGACCTGCTGCGCCTGGCGCACGATCTGCTCGCCCAGCGGCGTCACGCTGACCTCGCTGGCGCCGCGCTCGAAGATCTTGACGTCGAGTTCCTCCTCCAGCTTCTTGATCGCCACCGACAGCGTGGGCTGGGAGACGAAGCAGGCCTCGGCGGCGCGGCCGAAGTGGTGTTCGCGCGCGACGGCGACGATGTACTTGAGCTCGGTCAGGGTCATGACGCGATTGTGTCGAATGCACGCCGCCGCGGCAGCGCGTGCG
>CAIWPS010000844.1 GCA_903914615.1 uncultured beta proteobacterium
CCGCATCGACCAGCCCGAGGCCATGCTGGTGGCACCCGAACAGGCCTACTTCCTGCGCGAGAACGTCAAGCTGCGCCTGCTCAACGCGCGGCTGGCGCTGCTGTCGCGCCAGTTCGACACCGCCCAGAGCGACCTGCGCGATGCCCAGGCTGCGCTGGCGCGCTACTTCGACCCCGGTGCTCGACGCGTCGTCCAGGCCCAGGAACTGGTGCGCCAGGTGACGGCGCAGGCGCGCCTGGTGGCCGTGCCGCGGCCCGACGCCACGCTGGCCGCCATCGCCACCGCCGCGGCGGGGCGCTAACGCACAGCGGCGGACCGACCCCATGCGCGGCGTCATCTGGCTGGTGCTCCTGTTCCTGGTGGCCGTGGTGGCGGCCACCACGCTGGGCAGCAACGACGGCCTGGTCAGCCTCTACTGGGGCCACTGGCGCACCGACCTGTCGCTGAACCTGTTCGTGCTGGCGCTGCTGGGTGCCTGCCTGGTGCTGATGTCGGCGGTGCAGGCGCTGAATGCGCTGGTCAGCCTGCCGCGACGTGCGGGCGAATGGCGTGCGCTGCGCCGCGAACGTGCCGCCCAGGCCGCGTTTCGCGAGGCGCTGAGCGAGTACTTCGGCGCCCGCTATGGCCGCGCGCGCAAGGCGGCGCAGCGCGCCTGGCAGATCAGCCAGGGCACGCCCTTGCTGGAGAAGGACGCCGAGTTCCAGATGCTCGTGCAGCTGCTGGCCGCGGGCAGCCTGCACCGCCTGCAGGACCGCCCTCGCCGCGACGAAACGCTGCGCCTGGCCCTGAAGGCCGGCAAGACGCTGCGCGGCATGGCGCGGGGCACCGATGACGCCGCCCGGCTGCTGGGCGCCGAATGGGCGCTGGACGACCGCGACGCGCCGCGGGCGCTGGAAGCACTGGAAGCCCTGCCGCCGGGCGCCGCGCGCCGCACCCATGCGCTGCGCCTGAAGCTGCAGGCCCTGCGCATGGCACGACGACCGCTGGAAGCACTGCACACGGCACGTCTGCTGGCCAACCATCAGGCCTTCTCGCCGGTGGTGGCGCAGAGCCTTCTGCGCTCGCTGGTCTCTGAAACCCTGGACAGCGCGCACGACGTGCAACAGCTTCGCCGCCTGTGGTCCCAGTTCGACAGCGCGGACCGCCGCGACCCTCAGGTGGCCGCGCGGGCCGCGCTGCGCGCCGTGCAGCTGGGCGACCACGAGGACGCGCGGCTGTGGCTGCGCCCTTTCTGGGACCGCCTGAGCGAGCTCGCGCGCGAAGACCGCGAGTCGGTGGCGCTGGCGCTCATCGAGGCGCGCAGCGGCATTGGCGTCGACTGGTTGCCGCGCCTTGAGAGCGCCGCCCAGGCCTACGGCCACGAGAGCGCCGTCGTCGCCGCGGTGGGCATGGTCTTCGCCGAGCGCCAGCTGTGGGGCAAGGCACGCCGCCTGCTGGAACAGGCCGCCGCCGCACCCGGCCTGCCGGCCCGCACCCGCCGCGCCGCCTGGCGCGAGCTTGCGGCCCTGGCGCGCCAGGACAACGACGAGGCCCAGGCCCTGCAGTGCGAGCATGAAGCCGCCGAACTGGATTGAGGCCGGGCCCGCGCCCGGGACTGCTATACTGTCAGACTACGTGCGGCTGTAGCTCAGCTGGATAGAGTACTTGGCTACGAACCAAGGGGTCGTGGGTTCGATTCCTGCCAGCCGCACCAGAACTTCGTTCTAGAACAACGGGTTAGCTCCAAAAGGGCTGGCCCGTTCTTCTTTGGGATCGGCCGCGTGAGCGCAGGGGCGCTGCGCTGCGGCAACTGCGGGCCAGGCGCTGCCGCCGGCGCTCACCAACCGTCGTCGCTCGCCGGGGCGTCGCCGCCGCCCCATTCGTCGCCACTGCCGAAGTCGATCGGTCGCTGCTCGAGCTCGCGCGCCGCGCCGTCGTCGCTGCGCCCGCCGCCCATCAGGTCAGAGGCCAGGCTGCCGCCGCCCGCGTTGCCGCCGGCCAGCCCCAGGCCGTCGCCGCGATGGCCCTCCAAGAGCTTCTCGGCCAACAACCCTGCCGCTACGCCGCCAGCGACGGCCATGCCCGTGCCCAGCAGGCCACTGCCTGCGCCCGGGGCGGGCGGATAGCCCGGCCCGTAGCCACCGCCCAGGGTGCCGCCTGCAGGGGCGCCGCCGCCGGCGACTGCCGGCGCATACGGTGCAGCACCCGCTGCGGCCGGACGCCGGGCGCTCAGGGCACGCCAGGCGACGAAGCCCAGACCTGCCAGGCCCAGTACCCAGACCCAGCCCGGGATGCCAGCACTGCGCTGGACAGGGGCGACTTCGGTCGTCGGCGGCGCCAGCGCCGGGGTCCGCGTACCGACGCCCGCCCCCCGGGCCGAGGCCTGCTCGCGGGCCAGCAGTTGCTCGAAGGCGCGGAACCTGTCGGGGTCGGTGAATTTCAGTGCCGGGTCGATCGACCGGGCCTGGGCCACCTGCTCTGCCGCCAGATCGAAGCGTCGGTCGTGGGCCAGCATCTCGGCGTAGACATAGTGCGCCCGGGCGCTGCCCGGACGCGCCGCCACGACCTCCCGCATCATCGTCTCTGCCTCGGCGTAATGGCCCTTCGCGGCCTCGGCCTGCACCTCCTCGACCGTGGGCAGCGCCATGGCCTGGAACGCAAGACCGGACAGAAAGGCAGCAATCAGCAAGCGCCTCATGGGGACTCCAGCAAAGAACGAAGAGGCCTGCCAGATGGCGCCGAGGCCGCGGGATTCAAGGGCGGCAGCCGCCGCGCCAAGACCCTGGCCCCGGGGCACCGGCAGCGGTGCGCGGCAGTTGAGCGGGGTGCGGGCCGGCGCCGCGGTGCCGATGCCGCCTGCGCGCTTGCCGCGGGCACAGGCCACGGGCCGTGGCCGCGGGGCGCGTGCGGAGTGTCACGCCAGACGCCCATCCACCCCCCGACCTTGAGCGTGCCCAAGGCCGGAACGGCCCGCTACACTCGGTCGGAG
>CAIWPS010000845.1 GCA_903914615.1 uncultured beta proteobacterium
CAGCGCGCGCTGTTCGGCCTCGGCGGTCTGCATGAGCTGCAGCGCGCGTTCCTCGGCCGTGATGTCGCGGAAGCTCCAGACGCGGATCGTGCGGCCCTGCACCTGCGCCGGGATGCAGCGGCGCAGCAGCACGCGGCCGTCGCGCAGCCTCAGGCGTGCCTCGTCGGCCTGGTTGCCGTGCACCAGCGCCGCGATGCGCTGCACCTCGGCCTGGGCATCGACGAAGAGCGGCGTGGCGTGCGCCATGATGTCCGCCGGCGTCAGCCCGGCGGCGGCTTCGGCCGCGATGCCCCACATCTGCAGCATCTGCTCGTTGATGAAGCGCACCGGCTGCCCGGGGTCGTCGGCATCGCTGGCGAAGATGGCGTCGCCAGTGGCGTTGAGGGTGCGCAGCAGGTACTCGGCGCTGACCTGCTGGGCCACGCGTGCCTGCTCCTCCTCGGTGACGTCGCGGGTGACCATGACGACGTGGCGCTGCAGCCCCTGGTCGTCGCCGTAGGGGTGGTAGCTGGTCTCGATGATGCGCCCGACCAGGCCGGCGACGCGCGTGGGCCCGCGCACGCGGCCGATCTCGCGCCGTTCGATGCAGGCGGCCAGGGCGCGGGCGCGCCCGGCGTCGCCGCCGTCGGGCAGCACCTCGGACGCGCGCCGGCCCAGGGCCTGCTCGCGCGCCAGGCCGACGGCGCGGCACCAGGCGTCGTTGACCAGCCGGTAGACCTTGTCCTGGTCGACCACGGCGACGAGGTCGCTGAGCGAGTTGATCACCACTTCGTAGGTGCGCAGCGCCGCCTCGGCCTGGCGGCGCGCGGTGATCTCGGTCCAGATGCCGATGGAGCCGATGCGCTCGCCACGGGCGTCGAAGAGCGGCGTGGCGTGGTTGATGCAATGCCGCCGCGTGCCGTCGGGGCCGGTGATGCCGATCTCGTAGACGCCGCTCTCGCCGCTGGCGCGTGCCGCCACTTCGCCGCGCAGCGTCTGCAGGTCGGGCCCGTCGAAGAAGTCGAAGACGCTGCGGCCGATCACCGCCTCGCGCGGACGGCCGAGCAGCCGCGCCCTCGCCGGGTTGAGGTCGGTGCTCAGGCCCTGGTTGTCGATGAACCAGAAGCCCTCGTCGGTGGACTGCAGCAGCTGCTTCAGCAGGTGGTGGTCGTCCAGCCGCTGCAGGCGCAGCTGCACCGCCTCGCGCGCCAGGCGTTGCGCGCGCAGGGCACCGAAGGTCGCGGCGCCCATGAACAGCAGCACCAGCAGGCCCAGCGCCGGCGCCCGGCCCGCGGTGCACAGGTACAGCACCAGCGGCGCCAGGGCCGGCACCACGAAGAGCAGCGAGGCGAAGAGGTCGAAGGCGCTGCTGACCAGCGAACCGGCGGCGATGGCGGTGAAGATGAAGACCGCCAGGTCGAGATGCGCATGGTCCAGCGCCGGCAGCCAGATCAGCCCCGCGGCGCCCCAGGCCAGGCCGTGCAGCGCGAAGGCGAGGCGGTAGCGCGGCAGCCACACCGCACCCGGCG
>CAIWPS010000846.1 GCA_903914615.1 uncultured beta proteobacterium
GAAAAGGTTGATCGGCACGCAGGCGCCACCGCTGATGCAGGTGGTGGTGTTGAGCGCATTGACCGCGTTCTTCAGCTTGCTCAGCGAGAACCCATTGCCGGTGGTGGCCAGCTGGTCGGCACGACCCTGCTGGTAATAGGCGTCGTAACTCCAAGATTCCACGTACGGAATCGCGCCCCGCAGACCGGCCGTGTATTGGGTCAGGACATTGTCATAACTGTAGATGCGCGGGCCGGCTTCGACGAAACGGCGCGCGATGCCGGCGGTGAAGGGGGTCGCGTTGCCAACAACGCAGTTCGCAGCCGCAATGCCGTAGGCGCCGCACAGCTGCTGGCGCACCGCGTCAGGGATGTACGGATTGCCGATGGGAATGCTCAACGAGGCACCGAAGGTACCTGAGGGCGCCAGGTTCAGCGTGACGTTGCTGCGGGTGTGGAACAGCTCGGCATATGCCTCGGCGTAGTCGTTGATGCCAAAGCGGCCAAGTGCCGTGACTTGGGTGCGGTTCAGCGGCGTTTCGAACAGGTTGGGCGGGTTGGTGTTGTAGCCGTCCGGGGGGCCCGAGCTCACTGCCGGACGCAGCAGGCCGGTGGTGGCGTCGATAACCTGGCTGCCCTTGCTCGTGCCAACGCCCGACCAGATGGCCGGCACAGAAGTTCCAGAAAATCCACCCGGCGCGCCGGTGCTCGAGCTGATGACAGTGCCCGCATAGTCGCGTGCAGCAAGCCGCAGCGGGTCTGTCCGCGTGGTGCCCACGTTCAGCACGACGTTGCCGCGCCCATCCGCCAGGTTGGCGCCGATCGTGAGGTCGTTCTTGTGCCTCTTGGCATCGTTCTTTTCCGAGACGCTGTACAGCGAGGTCGCTTCGACGCCGGAGAAGTTGCGCTTCATGACGAAGTTGACGACGCCGGCCACGGCGTCGGCGCCGTACACCGCCGAGGCGCCGCCAGTGACGAGGTCAACACGCTCTAGCAATGAAACGGGGATCGCGTTGACGTCGACCACGGCGAGCAGCGTGGCAGGAACGATGCGCTTGCCATTGATTAGAACCAGCGTACGTTTGTCGCCCATGCCGCGCAGGTCGATGGACGCTGTGCCGTTGGAGCCGTTGTTGATGTTCGGACCGATGGCTGGATAGGCGGAAGGCAGGCCGCGGATCAGTTCCTCGACGGCCACCGGCTGGCGGGTCTCGATGTCCACCTTGCCGACCGAGGTGATCGGGCTGCTGGACTCGTTGCCGATGCTCTTGATGCGGGTGCCGGTGACTTCGATGCGCTCGGTGGTGTCGGCGCTCTGGGCCCAGACCGGCGCCGTGCCGGCCAACAGGGCCCCGCCCAGCGCCACGAGGACGCCGGAGGTGACTTTGCTTTTCTTGAACATGTGAATCGGACTCCTGATGAAGAAGGTTGCGCTGGTCAATTCACTCGTCGCAAAGCCTGGCCGGACAGCCCCTCGGTGAGGCAGGCCGTCAAACCTGAGCGACGTGTAACCACATTGTCATAGCAACCGTTCTTTACGCCGGGTTCACAACGCATGCAACGCGGCGGCAGGGCCGGCCGGCGGCCCTGCCGCCAACCCACCGTTACAGCAACAAGTCTTTTCGATTCAAGCACTTAGCGCTTACGCGCGGTAACCGTCCGACATCCACCTGCGGGGGGTGGTCTAGGGCATTTCCTTAGCCCGACGTTGGTGGCATGCAACACCCGACGGCAGTTCCGCAGGCGCCTCCGAAGATGCTGACGAGCGAGTGGTGGGGGCATGGCCGTCGAAGTGGGTGGGCGCAGCCCGGCGGCGGCCGCCGTCCGCCGCGAAGATCAGGCGGACTGAAGCCGCGGCACGGCCGCCAGCAGCGTGCGCGTGTACTCGCGCGTCGGCCGCGCCAGCACGTCGGCGCAGGCGCCCTGCTCTTCGATGCGGCCCGCGCGCATCACGGCCACGCGGTCGGCGATGTACTCGACGACGCCGATGTTGTGGGTGATGAAGAGGTAGGAAACGCCGAGCTCGCGCTGCAGTTCGCGCAGCAGGTTCAGGATCTGTGCCTGCACCGAGACGTCCAGCGCCGAGGTCGGCTCGTCGCAGACGATGAGCCGCGGCTGCACCGCCAGCGCGCGCGCGATGGCGATGCGCTGGCGCTGGCCGCCGGAGAATTCATGCGGGTAGCGCGACAGCGCGTCTCGGCGCAGGCCCACCTGGTCGGTCAGGCGTTCGATGCGGCGGCCGCGCTCGCTGGCGTCGAGGTCGGGCTGCAGCGCGGCCAGGCCCTCGTCGAGGATCTCGGCCACGCGCATGCGCGGGTTCAGCGACGCGAAGGGGTCCTGGAAGATGATCTGCACCTGGCGGCGCGCGGCCAGCAGCTCGGCGCCCTGCATCGCGAACAGGTCCCTGCCCTCCAGCAGCGCGCTGCCCTCGATGGTGGCGATGCGGCGCAGCAGCTGCACGATGGCCTTGCCGGTGGTGGTCTTGCCGCAGCCCGACTCGCCCACCAGCGCCAGCGTCTCGCCTTGCGCGACCTGGAAGGACACGCCGCCGACGGCGTCGAACCAGCCCTTGGGCCGCTGCAGAACGCCGCCGCGGATGGCGAAGCGCACGCGCAGGTCCTGCACCTCCAGCAGCGGGGCGCCCCGCCCTGCCGGCGCGGGCGTTGCCGTCACGGCGGCCGCCGACGGGGCGGCGGCTGCGGCCAGCGGCGCCGTGGCGCCGGGGGCGTACAGCAGGCAGCGCACCTGGTGGCGCGGCGCCACCTCGTCCAGGGCCGGCAGCGTCGTCGCGCAATGCGCCATGGCCTGGCTGCAGCGCGGCGCGAAGCGGCAGCCGGCAAAGCGTTGCGTCAGCGGCGGCACGGTGCCGGCGATGGCCTCCAGCGGCCCGTCGCGGCGCTCGCCGCCCGGCAGCGCGCGCAGCAGCGCCCGCGCGTACGGGTGCTTGGGCGCAGCGAAGAACTCGGCGGCCGGCGCCACTTCGATGATCTGGCCGGCGTACATCAGCGCCACGCGCTGCGCCATGCCCGAGACCACCGCCAGGTCGTGCGTGATCAGCAGCATGCCCATGCGCTGTTCGCGCTGCAGGTCCTTCAGCAGGTCGAGGATCTGCGCCTGGATGGTCACGTCCAGCGCCGTCGTCGGCTCGTCGGCGACGAGGAAGTCGGGCTCGGCCGCCAGCGCGATGGCGATCATCACGCGCTGCTTCTGGCCGCCGCTCATGCGGAAGGGGTACTCGTCGATGCGGCGCTCGGGCTCGGGGATGCCGACGCGCTTCAGCCAGTCGATGGCCTTGGCGCGCGCTGCCGAGCCGCGCAGTTCGGTGTGGGCCTCGATGGCCTCGACGATCTGCTGCCCGATCTTCATCACCGGGTTCAGGCTCGTCGAGGGCTCCTGGAAGATCATCGCGATGCGGCCGCCGCGCACGCCGCGCATCTGCGATTCGGGCAGGCCCAGCACGTCGATGGCGTCGCGGCCGTGGCCGATGGTGATATCGCCCCCGGCCACGTAGCCGGCCTCGGGCAGCAGGCGCATCAGGGCCAGTGCCGTCATGCTCTTGCCGCAGCCGCTCTCGCCGACGAGGGCGAAGGTCTCGCCGCGTTCGATGGCCAGCTTCAGGCCGTCGATGGCACGCACCAGGCCGGCCTCGGCGTCGATCTCGACCTGCAGGTTGTCGATGTCCAGCATGGTCAGGCGGGCTTGTTCGCGCGAACCAGGCGGCGGCGCCGGAAGGCGCCCGCCCGCGGGTCGAAGGCGTCGCGCACGCCGTCGGCGAAGAGGTTGGCCGCCAGCACCAGCGTGACCATGAAGCCGAAGGCCGAGGCGAAGGACCACCAGACGATGGGGTCGCGGCTCATCTCGTTGCGCGCCAGGTTGATCATGCCGCCGAAGCTGTTCATCGAAGGGTCGACGCCGACGCCGACGTAGGACAGCACGGCTTCGTAGAGGATGAGCGAAGAGAAGTCGAGCACCGTGACGATGAGCATGAGGTGGGCCACGTTGGGGAAGATGTGGCGGGCCATGATGCGCGTGTGGCTGACGCCGAAGGCGCTGGCGGCCTGCACGTAGTCCAGTTCGCGCAGCTTCAGGGTCTCGCCGCGCAGCAGCCGGCACAGGCCGGCCCAGCCGGTCAGGCCGAGCACGGTGCACAGCAGGAAGAGCTTCAGGTCGGCGCGCTCGGCGCCGGTCTCGAAGAGGTCGGGGTTCTTGTCGAGGAAGACCTGCACCATCAGCACGCAGGCGGCGATGAGCAGCACGTTGGGCACCGACGAGAGCACCGTGTAGAGGTACTGGATGAGCTCGTCGACCCAGCCCTTGAAGTAGCCCGCCAGCAGGCCCAGCACCACCGCCAGCGGCAGCGTGGCCACGGTCGCCAGCGTGCCGATGACGAAGGCCGTGCGGATGCTCTTCAGCGACTGGAACAGCACGTCGTTGCCGGTCAGGTCGGTGCCCAGCAGGTGGTAGGGCCCGGACAGCATGCTGGCCACGCCGATGAGCAGGCCCGTCACGCCCAGCGTCACCAGCCCGACATGCCAGGGCACGGGCGTCTCGCGGTTGCGGATGCGGGCCCAGGTGGCGCCCAGGGGCTGCCGCGAAGCGCGCGCGATGGCGGCGACGAGGCCCAGGCCCAGCAGCGCCGCCAGCAGGGCGCCGACGAGCAGGCCGGTGCCGGCCTTCCTGGCCAGGTCGGGCAGCCATTGCGATTCGGGGTCGGTGAGATGCCGGCCGCCGAACTGCAGGCGCGGCGCGACGCGGCGGACCTCGCCGTTCACGAGCAGCGACTCCTTGGTGAACCCGACATAGGACAGCGGCCGCGAGTAGGTCGATTCGCGCGACTGCAGCAGCGTCCACAGGCAGGCGTCGAGCAGCGAGCGGGTGCGCGACTCGTAGGCCGGCGCGGCGTTGGCCACGCCCGGGGCGGGCGGCAGCAGCGGCCGGTAATGCAGGCTGTCGAGCAGGGTGACGGCCAGGCAGATCAGCAGCAGCAGCGACGACGCCAGCGCCGCCGGGTCGCGGAACACGCGGCCCCAGTTGGCCGCCAGCTGCGGCCGGCGCAGCACCATCACCGCATAGCCGACCAGCGCCGCCAGCAGCAGCCAGATCGAGGCGTCGGTCCAGAGCAGGACGAATTTCGGCATGGTGCGGGCTTCAGCTCAGGCGCACCCGGGGGTCGACCCAGGTGTAGGCGATGTCGATGAGGACGTAGGTCAGGATGTAGAGCAGCGAGCCGACGAAGACCATGGTGCGCACGACGGCGAAGTCCTGCTTGCTGATGGCCTCGATGACGTAGGCGCCCAGGCCGGGCAGGCCGAAGAAGCTCTCGAACACCAGGCTGCCCAGGAACACATAGGGCAGGTAGCTGCCGGCGCTGGTGACGATGGGGATGAGGGCGTTGCGCAGCACGTGGCGGTACATCACCGCGGTCTCGGCCAGGCCCTTGGCGCGGGCGGTGCGCACGTAGTCCTTGCCGATCTCCTCGAGGAACATCGCCCGGTACAGCCGGGCCTCGCCGCCCAGGCGCGCGATGAGCGACAGGCCGATGGGCAGCAGCAGGAACTTCACCGCGTCCAGCCCCGGTGCATAGCCCGAGATCGGCGCCAGCCTGAAAACGCGCGAGAACAGGTACTGGCCGACGATGATGTAGAAGAGGCTGGAGATCGACAGCATCACGACGCAGCTGACCACGCCCCAGAAGTCCAGCCGCGAGTTGCGGAACATCACCAGCAGCAGCGCGAAGGCCGTGCTGGCGATGACCTGCAGGATGAACAGCGGCAGCGCCATCTGCAGGCTCACGGTCATGCGTGTCGCGACCTCGTGGCCGATGTCGCCGGCGCTCTCGCTGTCGGCGCGGCCGAACTTCATCGCGAACAGCGAGACCGAGCGGTCCCAGAAGATGGTGTCGGTGAGCTCGGCCGTGCCCTCGCGCTGGGGGTTCAGGTACAGCGGCTTGTCATAGCCGCGCTCGGCCTTCCATTTCTCGATCGCCTGCTGGCTGACGCGCTTGCCGCCCAGGTTCAGGCGCGCCATGTCGTCGGGCGTGTTGACGGTGAAGAAGAGGATGAAGGTGGCCAGGTTGACGCCCAGCAGCACGAGCACGGCGTAGACCAGGCGGCGGGTGAGGAAGCTCAGCATGCAGGGGCCCTCAGCTCGCCAGCACCTGGCCGCGGGCGTTGGTGCGCTCGCGCAGGCGCAGCTGGCGCCGGGCCACCCAGACCAGCGCCGCACCGGCGGCGAAGAGCAGCCCCAGCGGCCACCACACCGGCTGGTTCCAGGCCGCCAGCTTCGCGGCACGTTCCTTCGGGTCGACGCGCAGGTAGCGCGCGTGGTCGCGGATGAGGATGGCCGACTTGGAGTTGTAGACCCAGTGCTGGACCGCGGCCGAGGAGTAGGGGAAAAAGCCCATGGTCCACGGCGCGTCCTCGCGCACGATGGCCACCAGCTGGTCGATGAGCTTCTGCTTCTCGGGGCCGTCGTCCATGGCCTTCATGCGGTCGAAGATGCGGTCGTACTCGGGGTTGGCGTAGTTGGAGGTGTTC
>CAIWPS010000847.1 GCA_903914615.1 uncultured beta proteobacterium
GCGACCATGCCGCAATCGTCCATGTCATCGACCACACCGTCCACCGCCGCCATCGCGGCCCGGATCAGCGCGCCGATGCGGGCGTGCTGCGTGGCCTCTTCAAGCCGGCGCTCGTAGCCGACATGCAGCGCGACCTTCTCGACCGGCGTCACCGCGCATTGCGGCAGGGGTGCGCCGGTGCGCAGGGCTTCGAGGTAGAGGCTCATCATCTGCTCCCCGACATCGCCGGCCCTGGGGGTCTGTCGCGTGTCGATGAAGAGACTTTACCCGCGGGTAAATGCCGCGTCAATACCTTGCGGTAAAGTTTTTTCGTACACTGCTGCGCCCGCCATCCCGGCGCTTCGGCTGCCCACGTTCTGGGCATGAAAAAAGCCCGCTCTAGGCGGGCATGGAGGCCATATGGAGTCAGCGACCGAACATCGCCGCAGCTTGCTTCAGCGCATCAGTGAGCGCCTTGCGGGGGTGGTTGCGTGGCTAGCGTTTGCTGAATTGCGGCGGCCTGGTCCAAGCACAGTTTTAGCATGTCTACATCGGCCGCAGGGATCGCGACGCATACATATAGGCCGCCTAGATAAAACCGAACCAGCACCTGTCCAGTGGTGCTCATTCCATAGTCAAAAGGGCCTCTTGTTTCAAGATGAACGGCCAAGGCAGGATCGGGCGGCCCCGTAGTCGAATCGCTCATGACTGCCTTTCATTCAGCATCGGCTTCGCCATTCGGGTGACGAGAAGACGCTACAGCCTCGAAAGCAGCCGTCGCTTCTGACCCGCGAATTCGTCTTCAGTCAGCACGCCCTTGTCGCGCAATGCAGCCAGCTTCATCAGTTCGTCGGCCGTTGATAGCTGAACTGGGCGCGCGGCCGGTTGCTCGGCAGGCTCGTCGCGCCCACGATCGTCGTCCTCTTCGGGCTCAATGACCGGGCTTGAGACCAAAATGATCCCGCTGATGATCGGTGACAGTACCAGCGACAAGAGGAAAAACCCGAAGACGCTGCGGCCTCGATTGGCCGCGATCACCGCGACCACAAAGGACAGCACGATCCAACCGATGAAGTATTCCATTCAAGCCCCTTGATGTGTCGCAAGTTCGCTGCGCGAGCGGTTCACGGCCACCGCTTGCCTAGGGGGGCCATCATCTGCGCGGAGGATGGGAGCATCCCTAGTCTTAGGGATGATGATCCACACCATCATTCGCATTACTTCATGAGGTTGAGCAGTCCATGTACGCGGCACAGTCCCTAGCAAGAGACGGCATCATCATCACCTTTCGAGGCGTGCAGTCGGACATTCTTTGGGCGACGGTATACGGTGTCCACACAAGCGAGTCTTTGATGAGAGCGCGTGCAGCCGGCAGGCACGCCGTAGGAAGCGTATTCGTGACGGACTACCGCCATGCTGCGGTTTTACTTGACCTCGATGGCGTAGCTGCCCTGACCTCGGCGGACTTGATCTGCGCGCCTGGCGCATTCCTTGTGAGCGAGCCGCAGCTTGACATCTTCGTTGAGTACGCCAAGCGCGTTCTTGCCCGAGGCATCGTGCGACGGGTATTCACTTGTGACGCACTCGCTTTGGAATGGGCGGAGGGGCGGGCGGAACTGGCGAGGTCGTAGCTACGTCTGACGGCCTGGGCCCCGGAAGGTACAGGGTTTCGGCGTAGACCATCAGTTTCTCGCGGCCGTTCTGGTCCAAACCTTGCGCCAGCGTGGCAATCCACGTCAGCAGCTTGTCGGGCTTGGCATTCTCGGGCGCGTCGGTTTCTCCTTGAGCGCGCAGTTCATCAAGCCAGCGCGGCGGCTTTCCGGCCGCCCGCTCTAGTTTCCGGGCCGTGTCTTCGGTCATGCGCTTGCTGCCGCGCTCTCCTGGTTTCTTCTTGTAGGCGGTGATTCGTGTAGCGGCCACCTTCGACCTTTCCGCGAGATCGACTGCCCGCACGCTCTGCAGCAGTTTGATCAAGTTGAGGCGGCGGCGCTCGTAGACATCCACGTCCATAGGCTAGCGACCCGATGTTTACCCAGGGGTATTGACACTGCGCTTTACCAGCGGGTAAACTGCGGCGATGGACTTCAGAACCTTCTTCCTCGGCCTCGCGCCCTCAGAACGAGAGGCGTATGCGGAGGATGCGCAGACCGGCGTGCCGACGCTTCTGCAGGTCGCGTATGGCAACAAACAGGTAGAGCTCGGTTTCGCTGATGTCTTGGTCGCGCTGGCCGGCGGCAACCTGTCGATTGACGACATGCCGTTGACCGAGCGTGCCGCGAAGCAACATGCGATTCGCGTGGCAAGCGGAACAGCCCCAAAGGTTCCGAAGGTGAAGGCCGCGAGGGCCGCCGCATGAAAGGCGCCACCGGCTTCACCCTGACGCCCATCGCGCGGGCCGTGCTGATCTATTGCCGCGAGCGCTACGCAGCGCGCTACGCCGAGCTTCGCGCCGAGTGGCTGGCGCTGCAGGCCGCGCAGGCCGAGAAGC
>CAIWPS010000848.1 GCA_903914615.1 uncultured beta proteobacterium
AAGATTTTTGGAACGAAGTGAGGACGTGAAACCCTGCCTGCGCAGGGTTTCTCGCTGCACTTCGAGCCCGAGCTCTGCGAGGGCCAGGTGAGGACGTGAAACCCTGCCTGCGCAGGGTTCTCGCTGCACTTCGAGCCCGAGCTCTGCAAGGGCCAGGTGAGGCGCAGGGTCAGCGGCCCGCCAGCGCCGCCGCCAGCCCGTCGAGGTAGGCCGGAAACTCCTGGATGTCGCCGTGCCCGGCCTCGGGCACCAGCAGCAGCTGCGCCTGCGGCGCCACGGCTTGCAGCCGCCGGCTGTGCGCCGGCGCGATGAGCGTGTCGCGGCCGCCGTGCGCCAGCACCACCGGCCCGTGCACCCGGGCCAGCGCGAGGTCGGTGCGCAGCGGGTAGCGCAGCAGCGCGGTGGGCACCCAGCGGTAGTGCTCGCGTGCCAGGTCGGTCATGCTGGTGTAGGGCGAGACCAGGATCGTCAGTTCGGGCTGGACTTCGGCCGCCAGCACGGCCGCCAGTGCGGTGCCCAGCGAGCGGCCGTAGATCACCCGCTTCTTCCCCGCGTACAGCGGCGCCACGGCGTCCCAGGCGGCGCGCACGTCGGCATGCAGTTGCGCTTCGCTGTCGATGTGGCCGCTGCTCCTGCCGTAGCCGCGGAAGTCGACCATGTAGAGGTCGAAGTTGGCGCGGCGGTAGAAGTCGGCATTGACGAACCAGCTGGCCAGGTTGCCGGCATTGCCATGCAGGAAGAAGACCACGCCGTCGGGGTGGGGCAGGCGCAGGTGCAGCGCGTTCAGCCGCGCGCCGGGCACGTCGAGCCAGGTTTCGTGGATATCGGCCGGCAGGCCGAAGTCGTGGTCCTGCGGCAGCGTCTCGGGGTGGAAGATCAGGCGCTCCTGGCCCCACCAGACGGCGCCCAGCAGCGCCGCGTAGAGCACCAGCACGACGACGACCAGGCCGCTCAGCATGCGCAGGCCGCGGTACGCCGGGCGCGGTGGGGCGAGGGCGGGCAGGGTCTTTCCATCCATGCCCGTCTTACGCGGTGGCAGCGCGTGCGGATGCAGGCGGGCTCATACCCAGCCGGCCACGCCGGCCAGGGCGCCGAAGGCGATCGGCCACAGCGGGCTGAGCTTCGTGCGCAACATCACCCACAGCGTGGCCGCCACCAGCACCGCGGCCATCGGGTGGGTGCGCGTCGGCTCCAGCAGCACCCAGCCGGTGGAGACCAGCAGGCCGATGGTCAGCGGCGCCATGCCGGTGGTGAAGGCGCGCAGCCAGCGCGCCTCGCGGTTGCGGTCGCCCCAGCGCGTGACCCACAGCGCCAGCAGCGTCGACGGCAGCAGCGTGCCGACCATGGTCGCCAGCACACCGGCCAGGCCGCCGACGTTGTAGCCGATGACGGCGACGAAGAGCACGTTGGGTCCCGGCGCCGCCTGCGCCAGCGCCACCGAGGCGGTGAACTGCGCGTCGCTGAGCCAGCCCTGCTGGCCGACGACGTAGCGGTGCATGTCGGGCACGGTGGTGATGGCGCCGCCGATGGCCAGCAGCGACAGCATCAGGAAATGCGCCAGCAGCCCCTGCCAGTCGCCCGCGCCGAGGGTGCCCGGGCCCAACAGCACCTGCATCATCATCGCTCCAGCCTCCACCAGGCCGCGGCCACGGCGACGCAGCCCAGCCCCAGCACCGACCACACCAGCGGCCAGCGCAGCACGCCCACGGCCAGCGCGATGAGCACGGCAAAGCCTATGCACAGCGGCAGCCCCATGCGGTTCCTGCGCAGCCCGCCCGACAGCCGCCAGGCGGTGGACAGCACCAGCCCTGCCGCCACCACGCCCATGCCGCGCAGCGCGTCGGCGATGGCGGCCACGCCCTGCAGGTGCTGCGCCAGCGCCGCCAGCACCAGCACCAGCACCAGCGGCGCCCCCAGCACGCCGGCCAGCGCGGCCACTGCGCCGCGCCAGCCGTGGCAGCGGTCGCCGAAGATCAGCGCCAGGTTGACGATGTTGGGGCCCGGCAGCACCTGCGCCACCGAGAGCAGTTCCAGGAACTGCTCGCGCGTCAGCCAGCGCTCGCGCTCGACCAGCGTGCGCTGGGCCACCGGCAGCACGCCGCCGAAGCCCTGCAGCGCCAGCCGCGTGAAGACGCTGAACAGCTCGCCGGGCGAGCCCGGCACGCGCACGGTGGCGTCGGCTTCAGGCAGGGGCATGCGAGGCCTTCGAAGGGCGCGCAGCCCGCACGCCCGGGCGCCGTCCCGCCGCCACCGCGGCCGCCGTGCTCAAGACGTCAACGAAGCACCTTCAGCGCTTCCGGGTTGACGAGGTTGCTGGGCTCGTTGTTGATGAAGTTGATGACGTTCTGGAAGGCGGCGCCGAAGTACAGCTCGTAGCTGTCCTGCTCGACGTAGCCGATGTGCGGCGTGCAGACCGCGTTCTCCAGCCGCAGCAGCGGGTGGCCCTGCAGGATGGGCTCGCTCTCGAAGACGTCGACGGCAGCCATGCCGGGGCGGCCGCGGTTGAGCGCGGCGACGAGCGCGTTCTCCTCGATCAGCTCGGCGCGCGAGGTGTTGACGATGAGGGCGGTGGGCTTCATGCGCGACAGCGCGTCCAGCCGCACGATGCCGCGCGTGGCGTCGTTCAGGCGCAGGTGCAGGGTCAGCACGTCGGCGGTCTCGAAGAAGCTCTCGCAGTCGGCGGCGGCCTCGTGGCCGTCGGCGACGGCGCGCGCGCGCGACTTCTCGCTGCCCCACACCAGCACCTTCATGCCGAAGGCGCGGCCGTAGTTGGCGACGATGCCGCCGATCTTGCCGTAGCCCCAGATGCCCAGCGTCTTGCCGCGCAGCACCATGCCGATGGCGAAGTTGGGCGGCATCGACGCCGCCTTCAGACCGCTCTGCTGCCAGGCGCCGTGCTTGAGGTTGCCGATGTACTGCGGCAGCCGGCGCATGCTGGCCATGATCAGCGCCCAGGTCAGCTCGGCCGGTGCCCAGGGCGAGCCCACGCCCTCGGCCACCGCGATGCCCATGCGGGTGCAGGTCTCCAGGTCGATGTGCGAGCCGACCTTGCCGGTCTGCGAGATGAGCTTGAGCCGCGGCAGCTTTTCCAGCAGCGCGCGCGGGAACTGCGTGCGCTCGCGGATCAGCACCAGCACGTCGGCGTCGCGCAGCCGCACCGAAAGCTGGCCGATGCCCTTGACGGTGTTCGTGAAGACCTTGGCGTTGAGGGGCTCCAGCAGCGTCGCGCAGTGCAGCTTGCGCACCGCGTCCTGGTAGTCGTCGAGGATGATGATGTTCATGGGTTCCGATCGCTCATGAGCCCGGCGGCGCTGCCGCCTGGCCCATGCCCGCCGCGGCGGCGGCCCGCATGGCCGGCCCGGGGGGCACACCCGCGGCATTCTGCCCCCTTCGGCGGGCCGGGCCTGGCAGCGCTAGCATCCCCCACCCCCAACCCCAGAGGAGACCGTCATGAGTCTGACCATGCACAGCACCAGCGCCCCCGTCTTCGTCCGCATCCTCGGCAACATGCTGACCTGGCTCGACAAGGCCCAGGCGCATGCCGAGGCGCGCAAGTTCGACCCCGCCAACTACCTGGGCCTGCGGCTGGCGCCCGACATGCTGCCCTTCACGAAGCAGATCCAGATCGCCGCCGACATGGCCAAGGGCTGCATGGCGCGGCTGTCGGGCCAGGAGCCGCCGAAGTGGGACGACAACGAGGCCAGCCTGGAAGATCTGCGGGCGCGCATCCGCAAGACCATCGACTACGTGCAGTCGGTGCCGGCGGCGCAGGTCGACGGCAGCGAGGCGCGCGAGATCGTGCTGCCGACGCGCAGCGGCGACCCCCTGCGCTTCAGCGGCGAGACCTACCTCAAGCACTATGTGCTGGCCAACTTCTACTTCCACGCCACCACCACCTACGCGCTGCTGCGGCACGCCGGCGTGGAGCTCGGCAAGCGCGACTTCCTGGGCGGCTGAGCCGGCCCCGCGGCGCACCCCCGGGCTGCGCCGCGCTTCACCGGGCTTGCAGCCTCAGGCCGCGCCGCGCTTCTTCGCGCCCGCAGCGCCAGCCAGGCGCGGTGCGTGCGCGGCCTTGGCGCTGCGGCCGGCGGCCGGCCGCGCAGCGGCTGCCGGCAGCATCACCACCACCGCCTGCCCGGGCTTGAAGCGGGCCTGCGGCGAGACGCCGTTCCACTGCGCCACCTGGGCCGCCGGCACGCGGTAGCGGCGCGCCACCGCGGCCACGCTGTCGCCCTTGCGGCCGGCCTTGAAGGCGACGCGGCGCAGCGGCCTGGCTTCCGGGGCCAGCGTCATCACGGCGTTCTCGGCGATGTGCCCCGAGACATCGCCCGTGGTCTGGGGCGCGCGCGGCACCAGCAGCGTCGAGCCGACCTTCACGAGCATGCGCGGCGGGATCACGTTGACCTCGCGCAGCAGCACCTCGTTCATGCCCGTGAGCTTGGCGGCCTCGGCGGGCTTGAGCGTCTTCGGCGCCACCCAGGCCGTCCAGCTGGCCATCGGCCCGTGGTGTTCGCCGATGCGCTGCAGGAAGCGGTTGGCGTTGTCGTAGGGCAGCAGCACGTGCGGCGTGCCGGCGGCCAGGATCACCGGCTTGTTCAGCTGCGGGTTGAGCTGCTGGAACTCGTCGACCGACAGCCCCGCCAGGTGCGCGGCCAGGGCAACGTCGATGTCGCGCTCGATCGGCACGCTGAGGAAGAAGGGGTGGTTTTCCAGCGGCGGCAGCGTCAGCGCGTAGGCCTCGGGGTGGCCGATGATGTTCTTCACCGCCTGCAGCTTGGGCACGTATTCACGCGTCTCCAGCGGCATGCGCGGCGCCAGGCTCAGGTAGTCGGTGGGCAGGCCGGCGCGGCGGTTGCGCTCGATGGCCTTGCTGACGTTGCCCGGGCCCCAGTTGTAGGCCGCCAGCGCCAGCGGCCAGTCGTTGAACTGGCCGTACAGGCGCTGCAGCAGGTCCAGCGCGGCGCGCGTGGAAGCCAGCACGTCGCGGCGGTCGTCGCGGAAGATGTTCTGGCGCAGCGCGTAGTCCTTGCCCGTGGCCGGCATGAACTGCCACATGCCCGAGGCGCGCGTGCGCGACATCGCCTGCGGGTTGAAGGCGCTCTCGGTGAAGGGCAGCAGGGCCAGTTCGGTGGGCATGCCGCGGCGCTGCACTTCCTCGACGATGTGGAAGAGGTAGCGGCCGCCGCGCTCGACCATGCGCTGCACGTAAGCGGGGTCGCGGGCATACCACTGCTCCCACTTGCGCACGAGTTCGCCGTCGAGGTCGGCCATGGCGTAGCCGCTGCGCACGCGCAGCCAGAGGTCGCTGCGCTCGGCGTCCTCGGCGGGGTCCAGGCGGGTGCGCGGTTGCAGCGGCTGGGTGACGACAGGGGCGTCGGCAACGTCGGTGGCCGTGGCCACCGGGGCCGGCTCGGGCAGCGCGACGGGGCTGGCGATGACCGGCGCCGCGGGTTCGGGGGCCGGTACGGTGGCGCAGCCGCCGGCCATCAGCAGGCCGGCGAGGGCGGCGGCCGCAAGGCCCGTTCGTGTCCAGGCCGGCAAGGGCCGCTGCGGGGGTGTCATCGGTAGTTGTTCTTCCATTCGCGCAAGGCGGCAAAGACGCTCACCTCGTCATCGGCCGTGGCGCCCCGCGCTCGAGCGGTTGCCACGACCTCAGGCGCAGTGCAGCGCAGGAAAGGGTTGATCTGCAGTTCGAGCGCGATCGACGAGGGCAGCGTCGGCCGGCCCGCCTCGCGCAGGGCCTCGCAGCGCTGCTGGTAGGCCGCGCGCGCGGCGTTGCCGGGCTCGACGGCCGCGGCAAAGCGCAGGTTGGACAGCGTGTACTCGTGGGTGCAGCAGACGACGCTGTCGCCGGGCAGGGCGGCCAGCTTGTGCAGCGAGTCGTTCATCTGCGCCGGCGTGCCTTCGAAGAGGCGCCCGCAGCCGGCCGAGAACAGCGTGTCGCCGCAGAACAGCAGCGGCGCCTGGGCCGCACCCTGCTGCGCGTACGCGATGTGGCCGGCGGTGTGGCCGGGCACGTCGATGACGGCGAAGCGCAGGCCCAGCACCTCGATGGCGTCGCCTTCGGCCAGCGGCAGGTAGGGCTCGGGGATGGTCTCGCCGGCGGGGCCCCACACGGGCCCCTGCAGCCGCGGGCGCA
>CAIWPS010000849.1 GCA_903914615.1 uncultured beta proteobacterium
GCCCTGGCCTTCGACCTCGTCGGCCAGGGCTGCGCCGCGGCGCTGCCCAACCTGATGCTGGGCAAGGCCCTGCTGGACTCGCGGGCCTGCGAGCATGTGCTGTCGATCTGCGTCGAGGTGAGCAGCGCCGCGATGTACCTCGACAACGACCCCGGCGTGCTGATCAGCGCCTGCCTCTTCGGCGATGGCGCCGGCGCGGCCGTGCTGTCGCGCCTGCCCGGCGGCACAGGGCGGCGGGTCGAATGGAAGGACAGCGCGTCGCTCATCGAGCCGGGCCAGCGCAGTGCGCTGATGTTCGAGCAGCGTGGCGGCCTGTTGCGCAACATCCTCACCCGTGGCGTGCCCGGGCTGGCGGCCGATTACGCGCAGCGCGTGCTCGGCACCGTGCTCGGCCGCGCCGGCCTGCAGCCCGCCGACATGCGGGCCTGGATCATGCACGCCGGCGGCCGCGACGTGCTGCTGGCGCTGGAGCGGCGGCTGGAGCTGCAGCCCGGCGACCTGCGCTACAGCACGGCGATGCTGCGCGAATACGGCAACCTGTCCAGCGCCTTTGTCTACTTCGCGCTGCAGGCCGCCCTCGCCGACGCGGCGCCCGGTGGCTGGTGGTGGCTGTCTTCCTTCGGCGCCGGCTTCAGCTGCCACGGTGCGTTGCTGGAGGTGGCATGAAGATGCCGCGGGTGGTGGCGCGCGAGACGCTCGACCACTTGCCGCCCGACGACCCGACGGCCCGGCGTTCGCGGCGCGACCTCGTGCGCGTGCACCGCGCCATGGGCACACGCGCCATCACGGGGCGCGGCTGGCAGTCCCTGGTGACACCGCGGCGTGCCGCCACGGCGCTGCGCATCCTGGAGCTCGGCGCCGGCGACGGCAGCCTGCTGCTCGGCGTCGCCCGCGACCTGGCGCCGCGCTGGCCGCAGGTGCAGCTGACCCTGCTCGACCGCCAGGACATCGTCAGCGCAGCCACGCTGGCGGCCTATGCGGCACTGGGCTGGACCGCCCGCGTGCAGGTGGCCGACGTGCTGGACTGGGCCGGGCCGACCGCCGCAGCGGCCGCCGGCCCCGCCGCCCCGCGCTGGGACCTCATCACCACCAGCCTCTTCCTGCACCACTTCCAGGACGGCGAACTCGGCATCCTGCTGGCCGCGGTGGCTGCGCGCAGCGACGCCTTCTTCGCCTGCGAGCCCCGGCGCAGCCGGCTGGCGCTGCTGGGCAGCCACCTCGTCGGCGCCCTCGGCGCGAATGCCGTCACCCGCGAGGACGCGGTGCTGAGCGTGCACGCCGGCTTTCAGGCGCAGGAGCTCACCGCCCGCTGGCCGCGGGCGGCCAGCGACTGGACGACGCGGGAAGGTGCCGCCGGCCTCTTCGGCCATGTCTTCAGCGCCGGCCGGCCGGGCAGCGTCTGATGGACGCGTGCGGCAGCGCCTTCGATGCGCTCATCGTCGGTGCCGGGCCGGCCGGCTCCAGCCTGGCGATCCAGCTCGCCCGTGCCGGATGGTCGGTCGCCCTGGTCGAGCGCCAGCCCTTCCCGCGCCGCAAGGTCTGCGGCGAATGCATCGCGGCGAGCAACCTGCCCTGGCTGCAGGCCCTGGGCATCGGCGAGGCGCTGCAGCGCCTGGCGGGGCCGCCGCTGCGCCAGGTGACGCTGATGCGGGGCGAGCGCGCGGTCACGGCCGATCTGCCGGCGGCCGACGACCTGCGCTTTCCCTGGGGCCGGGCGCTGGGCCGCGAGACCCTGGACGGCCTGCTGCTGGCGCAGGCGCGCCTGGCCGGTGCCGCGATCTTCCAGCCCTGGGCCGCGCGCGCGATCCGGGGCACCGCAGCGGCCTGGCGCTGCGAGCTGCAGTCGCGCGAGACTGCGGCGGTGCTGCCACTGCGCGCGACGGTGCTCGTCGACGCCCATGGCTCCTGGGAAGCCCTGCCCACCGAGCGGCGGCGGCGGGCGCGCGGTGGCAGCGAGCTGTTCGCCTTCAAGGCCAACTTCAGCGGCACGTCGCTGCCCGCCGGCACGATCGCCGTGCTGGCGCTGGACGGCGGCTACGGCGGCATGGTCGTGGCCGACGGCGGCACGAGCACGCTCGCCTGCTGCATCCGCCGCGACCGCCTGGGCGGGCTGCGCCGCGCCGCGCCCGGCGTCCGCGCCGGCGAGGCGGTGCAGGCCTGGCTGCAGCGCGAATGCGCGGGCGTGCGACAGGCCCTGGATGGTGCCGTGCGCGACGGCCACTGGCTCAGCGCCGGGCCTCTCGCTCCGGGCGTGCGCGTCGCTGCCCGCGACGGCATCTTCCGCATCGGCAACGCCGCGGGCGAGGCCCACCCGATCCTGGGCGAGGGCATGAGCATGGCGCTGCAGTCAGCCGCCTTGCTGGGCGCCCAGCTGCTGGCCGCTACGCCCGGCGCGCCGGTGCCGGGTGCCGACATGCAGGCCGCCTTGCACCGCCGCTATGCCGCCGACTGGCGCCGCGAGTTCGTGCCCCGCCTGCGCCTGGCGGCGGTGTTCGCGCAGCTCGCCATGCGGCCGGCAGGCGCCGCGGTGCTGACGACGCTGGCGCAGGCCTGGCCCGGGCTGCTGACCCACGGCGCACGCTGGGGCGGCAAGCTGCGCTTCGCCGCGCCGGCAGGCAGCCGGTAGCGCAGGCCGCACGGTGGGCACAGCCGGCCTCCGCCGACACCGTGCCATCCCAGCTCAGTCGGCCAGCGGATGCCAGCAAGCCAGGGCGCGCGCGCCTTCGCGCTGCAGGGCCGGCTGTTCGCTGCGGCAGCGCGTGCTGGCCGCCGGGCAGCGCGGCGCGTAGGCACAGCCGGCCGGCAGCGCGCCCAGGTCGGGGGGTGCACCGGCGATCGTCGGCAGCGGCCGGCCGCGACTCGCCGCGCTGACCGTCGAAGCCAGCAGCCCCGCGCCGTAGGGGTGGCGCGGCACCGCGACCAGCGCCGCCACCGGCGCCTCTTCGACGATGCGCCCGCCGTACATCACGGCGATGCGGTCGGAGACTTCCACCGCGGCGCCGATGTCGTGGGTGACGAAGATCACCGCCATGCCGGTCTCGCGCTGCAGCTCGCGCAGCAGCAGCAGGATCTGCATCTGCACCGTGGCGTCCAGCGCCGTCGTCGGCTCGTCGGCGAGCAGCAGCTTCGGGCGGCAGGCCAGCGCCAGGGCGATCATCGCGCGCTGGCGCAGGCCGCCGGAGAGTTCATGCGGGTAGGCGTCCAGCCGCCGCCGCGCCTGCGGCACCTGCACCCGTTCCAGCATCTGCAGCGCGCGTGCGCGGGCGGCCTCGTGCGTGGCGTCTTCGTGGGCCCGCACGCACTCGGCGATCTGCGCGCCCACCGTGTGCACGGGGTCGAAGGCCAGCCCCGGTTCCTGGAACACCATCGAGACCACGCCGCCGCGGTAGCGCTGCAGCGCGCGGCCCCGCAGCGCCAGCACGTCCTGGCCGTCGACGCTGATCTGGCCGCTGACGCGCGTGCGCCGCGGCGGGTGCAGGCCCAGCAGCGTGCGCAGCGTGACGCTCTTGCCCGAGCCCGATTCGCCGAGCAGGCCCAGCACCTCGCCGGCGGCGAGGTCGAAGCTGAGGTCGCTGAGCGCGCGCACCGGGCGTTCGCCGGTGAACTCGACGTTCAGGCCGCGCACCGACAGCAGCGGCTCGCTCATGGCGGACCCGCGTCGAGGTGGCAGGCCACCGCATGCGCCGGCGCGGCGATGCGCAGCAGCGGCGCCTCGGCGGCGCAGCGCGAGAACGCCAGCGGGCAGCGGTCGCGGAAGCGGCAGCCGGCGGGCGGGTTCACCGGGTCGGGCGGGTCGCCGGCCAGCGGCGGCCGCTCGGTGCGATGCGCCGGGTCCATGGAAGGCACCGCCGCCAGCAGCGCCCGCGTGTAGGGGTGGCGCGGCGCGGCGTAGAGCGCATCGACCGGGCCGGTCTCGACCACCTGCCCCAGGTACATCACCAGCACGCGGTCGGCGATGTAGTGCACCACCTGCAGGTCGTGCGAGATGAAGAGGTAGGTCAGGCCCTGCTCGGCCTTCAATTCCTGCAGCAGGTTCAGCACCTGCGCCTGCACCGACTTGTCCAGCGCCGCCACCGCCTCGTCCAGGATCAGGAGCCGCGGCTCGAAGGCCAGCGCGCGCGCGATGTTGACGCGCTGGCGCTGGCCGCCGGACAGCTCGTGCGGGTAGCGCTGCGCGAAGACCTCGGGCGGCAGGCCGACGCGCGCCAGCAGGGCCCGCGTGCGCTCGCGCGCCGCCTCGCGCGCCAGGCCGTGCACCTGCGGGCCGTAGGCCACGGCGTCCAGCACCGTCAGCCGCGGGTTGAGCGAAGCCTGCGAGTCCTGGAACACCATCTGCAGCCGGCGCCGGTAGTCCTTCAGCGCCAGGCCGCCGAACTGGCCCACGCCCTCGCCGTCGAAGAGCAGTTCGCCGCCATCGGGTTCGATCAGCCGCGCGATCAGCCGCGCCGTCGTGGACTTGCCGCAGCCCGACTCGCCGACGATGGCCAGCGTCTCGCCCTTGGCGACATCGAAGTCCACGCCGTCGACGGCGCGCACCGCCGCACGGTCGCGGCCGAAGCCGCCGCCGCGCAGCGCGAAATGCTTGCGCAGGCCGCGCACCGTCAGCAGCGGCTGCGCCGGGCCGCCGCGGTCCATCAGCGTCGATCCGGGGGCCGTCATCGCCGCAGGTCCATCGCCGAGCGCACGCCGTCGGCGAGCAGGTTGAAGGCGATCGAGGTGACGAAGATCATCGCCCCCGGCAGCGCGGCCACCCACGGGTTGAGGTAGATCGCCGAGCGCAGCGTGTTCAGCATCAGCCCCCACTCGGGTTCGGGCGGCTTCACGCCCAGGCCCAGGAAGGACAGGCCCGAGCCCAGGATCATGCAGACGCTGACCAGCCCGGTGGCGTAGACGAACACCGGCCCCAGCACATTGCCCAGCACATGCACGCGGATGATGGACAGCGCGCCGGCGCCGCTGAGCCGCGCGGCGTCGACATAGTCCAGCCGCCGCACCTGCGTCGTCACGCTCTCGGCCACGCGCACCACCTGCGGCACGAAGACCAGGGTCAGTGCGATCAGGCTGTTGCTCATGCCCGGCCCCAGGGCACCCGCCACCGCCACCGCCAGCAGCACCGAGGGGAAGGCGTAGAAGACGTCGAGCGTGCGCATCACGAGCATGTTCAGCCGGCCGCCGACATAGCCGGCGAAGAGACCGATGGCGGTGCCGATGACGAAGGCCAGGGCCACCGGCAGCACGCCCATCAGCAGTGACAGCCGGCCGCCGAAGATCAGGCGCGAGACCATGTCGCGGCCCAGTTCGTCGGTGCCGAGCGGGAAGCCGGGGCTGCCCACCGGCAGCAGGCGCCGCAGCATGCTGGCCTTGTAGGGGTCGGCCGGCGCCACCCAGGGCGCGAACACCGCCGCGCCGACGATGAGCAGCAGCACCAGCGCGCTGGCCATCGCCACCGGGTCGCGGCGCAGGCGCGCGAGCACGCCGCGCCAGTAGCCGCGCACGGCGGCCGCCGGTGCGGCGGCGGGCAGGCTTTCGGCGAGGGCGTTCACGTTCTCACGATCCGCGGGTCCACCAGGGGCTGCACCATGTCGACGAGCAGGTTCAGCACGACGAAGAACATGCACAGCACGAGCACGGTGCCCTGCAGCAGCGGGATGTCGCGCTGGAAGATGGCGGTGTTGAGCAGGAAGCCGGTGCCCGGCCAGGAGAACACCGTCTCGACGAGGATGGACCCGCCCATCAGGTAGCCCAGCTGCAGCCCGGCCACGGCCAGCACGGTGGGCAGCGCGTTGCGCGCCACATGCCTGAACACCGCCGCGCCCGAGAGGCCGCGCGCGCGCAGCGCCACCACGAATTCCTGCCCCAGCGTCTCGGCCACCAGCGCCCGCACGGTGCGCGTGAGGATGCCCAGCGGGATCACCGCCAGCGTCAGCGCCGGCAGCACCAGGTGGCGCAGGTGCGCGCTGTCCCAGGCCCAGCCGGCGTCGCCGCCGCCGGGGCCGGCGCCCATCGCCGGCAGCCACACCAGCTTGACCGAGAACACGATGGTCAGCACCAGCCCCAGCCAGTAGTGCGGCACGCTCACGCCCACCACCGACAGCAGCGAGGCCAGCCGGTCGACCACGCCGCCGGCGCGCCAGCCGGCCAGCGCGCCGAGCACGCAGCCCAGCGTCACGCCCAGCAGCGCCGCGGCGCCGGCCAGCAGCAACGTGTTGCGCACGGCAGCCGCCACCTCGCCGGCGACCGCGCGGCCGGTGGCGATGCTCTCGCCCAGGTCGCCCTGCAGCGCACGCGCCAGCCACAGGGCGTAGCGCACCGGCAGCGGGCGGTCCAGGCCGTAGGTGGCCTTCAGCGCGCTGATGACCTCGGCCGGCGCGTCGGCCGGTGCGATGGCGTTGAGCGGGTCGCCCGGCGCGATGCAGACCAGCCCAAAGGTCACCAGGGTGACGCCGAGCGCCGTCGGCAGCGCGTAGAGCAGCCGCTTGAGCAGGTAGCGCAGCATCGGGCCGCGGCTACATGCCTATCGTCGTCAGGTCCTGGAACCAGTGCTGCGCCTGCACGAACTGCTTGACCTTGGGCGACAGCGCATGCGGGTTGGTGTCGTGCACCACCCACAGCATCAGCGCGTCGTCGACCATCTGCTCGTGCACGAAGGCCAGCAGCTTGTCCTGCGCCTTGGTGTCGAAGGTGGACTTGATCTTGTCGATGGCCTCGTTGACCTTCGGGTTGTCGTAGCCGCCCCAGTTGACGCCGTTGGGCGCCACGTACTTGCCGTAGGCAAAGCGCGTGAGCGCGTAGAACGGGTCGGCGGTGACGTAGCCCAGGTTGATGGCGGTGATGCCCTTGCCGGCGTTCATCTCGGCCTTGGCGCCGCTGCGCCAGTGCAGGTAGAGGTTCTCCAGCTCGACGACCTCGAACTCGATCTTGATGCCGATCTCGGCCAGGCTCTGCTGGATGTATTCGTTCATCGGCAGCGACAGCATCTGCCCGGTGCCGCCCTGGGCGATGATGATCTTGGCCTTCAGCGGGTTGGCCTGGCTGTAGCCGGCCTGCGCCATCAGCGCGCGGGCGGCCGGCAGGTCGTACTTGATATCGAACTTCGGCTTGCCGAACCACGGGCTGCTGGGGTCGAGCTGGCCCTTGGCCGGCACGGCCTGGCCGTTCAGCAGCTTGACGATGGCGTCACGGTCCACCGCGAGGTTCGCGGCCTTGCGCACGCGGATGTCCAGCCACGGCGAGCCGGGCTGGGTGCTGAAGTGGTAGGGCCAGACATGCGGGGTGACGTTCTGCACCAGCCTGAAGCCCTGCGCCTTCAGTTGCGGCAGCACGTCGGGCGGCGGCGTCTCGATGAGGTCGACCTGGCCGGTCAGCAGCGCGTTGGCGCGCGTCAGCGCATCGGGGATGGGCAGCAGCACGATGCGGTCGGTTTTGGCGATGCGCGTCTTGTCCCAGTAGCCCGCGTACTTCACCAGTTCGGCGCGTTCGCGCGGCACCAGCTTGTCGAGCCTGAAGGGCCCCGTGCCCGAAGGCTGCAGCGCCACCCTGGCCCAGTCGCGGCCGAGCTTGTCCCACTGCGCCGGGCTGCCGATGAGGAACCAGGGCAGCTGGTAGGGGAAGAGCGCGTCGACGTCCTTGGTCGTGATCTCCACCGTGTGATCGTCGATCTTGCGGTAGCTGGCGATCGACGGAATGCGCGGCTTGACCTGCGCCGCCTGCTTGGCGTCGAACTGCGGGCTCTTGTCGTTCAGCACCTTGTCCAGGTTCCAGACCACCGCGTCGGCGCTGAAGTCGCTGCCGTCGTGGAACTTCACGCCCTTCCTCAGCGTGAAGCGCCAGACCTTCTGGTCCTTGGCATCGACCTTCCATTCGGTGGCCAGGCCGGGAACGAGCTTGCCGGGGCGGGTGCCGATGTTGGCTTCCCAGGCGACCAGCGGGTCGTAGATCGTGTGGCCGGTGAACTGGTAGGCGCCGGCGCCGCGGTCGGGCTGGCCGGTGGTGAGCGGGATGTCGGCCATCGAGATGCCGTAGCGCGCCACCGTCTCGGCATGCAGCGGGGCGGCAGCGACCAGCGCGGCGAGGCCGGCGCAACGGAACCAATCCAACCCAATCTTCAGGGACAGGCGCAAAGCAGACATACGACAACTCCAGGACCAAGAAAGCCCAAAGGAGATGCACGCGGCGTGCCCGCTTTTTCGCCGCAAGCCGGTGCGCCGCGCGCACCGGTGCTGGGCGCGTCAGAGCAGCGCGTTCAGCGCCTTGTCGAACGTGGCCACCGTGCGGTCGATGTGCTTGAGCTTGTCCAGCCCGAACAGCCCGACGCGGAAGCTGCGGTAGTCGGCCGGCTCGTCGCAGGCCAGCGGCACGCCGGCGGCCACCTGCAGGCCCTGCGCCTTGAAGGCCTGGGTGTTCTGCCAGTCGGCATGGTCGGTGTAGCTCACCACCACGCAGGGTGCCTGGAAGCCGGGCGCGGCGACGCTCTTGATGCCCTTGCTCTCCAGCAGTTCGCGCACGCGCCGGCCCAGTTCGACCTGCGCCGCCTTGGCCTGCGCAAAGCCCATCGCCCGCGTCTCGTTCATGGCATCGCGCAGCTGCACCAGGCCGTCGGTCGGGTAAGTTGCGTGGTAGGCCATGGCGCCCTGCTCGTGGGCCTCCATCATCTGCATCCACTTCTTCAGGTCGAGCGAGAAGCTGCTGCTCGTCGTGTCGGCGATACGCGCCTTGGCACGCTCGGACAGCATCACCAGCCCGGCGCAGGGCGTGCTGCTCCAGCCCTTCTGCGGCGCGCTGATGAGCACGTCGACGCCGGTGGCGCGCATGTCCACCCACATCGCGCCCGAGGCCACGCAATCCAGCACGAAGAGGCCGCCGTGCGCATGCACCGCGTCGGCGATGGCGAGAAGGTGGTCGTCGGGCAGGATCATGCCGGCCGAGGTCTCGACATGCGGCGCGAACACCACCGCCGGCTTCGTGCTGTGGATGGTGGCGACGATCTCGTCCAGCGGTGCCGGAGCGAACGGCGCCTTCGCCGCGGGCGAGGTCATGCGCGCCTTCAGCACGGTGGACGACGAGGCCACGCCGGCCATCTCGAAGATCTGCGTCCAGCGGTAGCTGAACCAGCCGTTGCGCACGATCAGCACGTCCTTGCCGCCGGCGAACTGGCGCGCCACCGCTTCCATGCCGAAGCTGCCGCTGCCCGGGACGACGATGGCGCTGGCCGCGCCGTAGACCTCCTTGAGCGTGGCCGAGATGTCCTTCATGGCCTGCGAGAAGCGCCTGGACATGTGGTTGAGCGACCGGTCGGTGTAGACCACCGAGTATTCGAGCAGGCCGTCGGGGTCGACGTCGGGGAGCAGTCCGGGCATGCAGGCCTCCACTGGGGAACGTGGCAGAAGGGGCGGCGAGCTTAGCAGCCGCGGCGCCAGGGCGCTTGCCGCGCCCGGCACGCGGGCAGGGGCGCGACCTAGAATCCGCGCTCGATCGACGCCCGGCCGGAGCCCCGCCATGGACACCCGCACCTCCCCCATCCGCCTGCGCATCACCCACCTGCGCGAGGTGCTGGCCCAGCAAGGCGTGCACGCGCTGCTGGTGCCTTCCAGCGACCCGCACCTAAGCGAATACCTGCCCGAACGCTGGCAGGGCCGGCAATGGCTGTCGGGCTTCACCGGCTCGATGGCCACGCTGGTGGTGGCGGCCGACCGCGCCGCGCTGTTCGCCGACAGCCGCTACTGGGTGCAGGCCGAGGCCGAGCTGGCGGGCACCGGCATCGAGCTGGTGAAGATCGCCACCGGCACCTCGCCGGCGCACATCGAGTGGCTGGCGCGCGAGGTGCCGCGCGGCGCCGTCGTGGCGGTGGACGGCCAGGTGCTCGGGCTGGCGTCGGCGCAGGCGCTGAAGAACGCGCTCGACGCCGCCGGCGTGAAGCTGCGCACCGACCTCGACCTGCTCGATGCCATCTGGCCCGAACGCCCGGGCCTGCCCGCCCAGCCGGTGTACGAGCACCTGCCGCCGCACGCCGCGCAAAGCCGCGCCGACAAGATCGCTGCCGTGCGCGCCGCGATGGCCCGCCACGGCGCCAGCCACCACTTCGTCTCCACCGTCGACGACATCGCCTGGATCACCAACCTGCGCGGCAGCGACGTCACCTACAACCCCGTCTTCCTCGCCCACCTGCTGCTGGACCAGACCGGCGGCACGCTCTTCGTCGGCGCCGGCAAGGTGCCGCCCGCACTGGCCACGCGCCTGGCCGCCGACGGCCTGAAGCTGGCGCCCTACGACCAGGCCGGCGCCGCGCTGGCCGCGCTGGTGGCCGGCGACACGCTGCTGGTGGACCCGCGCCGCATCACCTTCGGCCTGCGCCAGCGCGTCGGCGCCGGCTGCACGGTCGTCGAGGCCATCAACCCGAGCACGCTGCACAAGAGCCGCAAGACCGCCGCCGAGGCCGCCTTCGTTCGCGAGGCCATGGCCGAGGACGGCGCCGCGATGTGCGAGTTCTATGCCGCATTCGAGGCCGCGATGGCGCGTGGCGAACGCATCACCGAACTCACCGTCGACGAGCGGCTCAGCGCCGCCCGCGCCCGCCGCGCCGGCTTCGTGGGCCTGAGCTTCAACACCATCGCCGGCTTCAACGCCAACGGCGCGATGCCGCATTACCGCGCCACCGAGGAATCGCACGCGGTGATCGCGGGCGACGGCCTGCTGCTCATCGACAGCGGCGGCCAGTACCTGGGCGGCACCACCGACATCACGCGCGTCTGGCCCATCGGCAGCCCCAGCGCGGCGATGAAGCGCGACTACACGCTGGTGCTCAAGGGCACGCTGGCGCTGTCGCGCGCGCGCTTCCCGCGCGGCACGCCGAGCCCCTTCCTGGATTCGATCGCGCGCGCGCCGCTGTGGGCCGAGGGCATCGACTTCGGCCACGGCACCGGCCATGGCGTGGGCTACTTCCTCAACGTCCACGAGGGCCCGCAGAGCATCAGCAAGGCGGTGCCCGACGCGCACATGGCGATGGAGCCGGGGATGATCACCTCCATCGAGCCCGGCGTGTAACGCGCCGGCCGCTGGGGCGTGCGCATCGAGAACCTGGTGCTGGCGGTGCCGGCTGCCACGTCCGAGGGCGACACCTTCGGCGAGTTCCTCGAATTCGAGACGCTGACGCTGTGCCCCATCGACACCCGCTGCATCGACGGGGCGCTGCTTCGCGCCGACGAACGCGCGTGGCTGAACGCCTACCACGCGACGGTGCGCGAGCGCCTGGCGCCGCGCCTGCAGGGCGCCGCGCTGGCGTGGCTGAACGAGCGCACGGCTGCGATCTGACGCCGCTGGAATGAACGCGCCGCTGGCGCTGGGCATCGACCTCGGCGGCACGAAGATCGCCGCGGCGCTGCTGGATGCGCAGGGCGCCACGTTCTGGCAACAGCGCTGGCCGACACCGGCGGGCGACTATGCGGCCACGCTGCGGGCGCTGGTGGTGGCCACCGAAGCCGCCCGCGAGGCCGCGGAGGGCGCGCCCTTGAGCATCGGCATCGGCACCCCGGGCAGCGCGGGCGCGGCGGGGCTGATGAAGAACTGCAATTCCACCTGCCTGAACGGCCGCCCGCTGCAGCGCGACCTGCAGGCCGCATTGGGCCAGCCGGTGGCGCTGGCCAACGACGCCAACTGCCTGGCACTGTCCGAGGCCACCGACGGCGCAGGCGCGGGGGCGGAGGTGGTCTTCGCCGCCATCCTCGGCACGGGCGTGGGCGGCGGCGTCGCGGTGCACGGCCGCGTGCTCGCGGGCGCCAACGGCCTGGCCGGCGAATGGGGCCACAACCCCCTGCCCTGGGCCGAGGCCGGCAGCGACCCGGCCTTCGGCTGCTACTGCGGCCGGCGCGGTTGCATCGAGACGCTGCTCAGCGGCACGGGCCTGGCGCGCGACCATCACCACGTCACCGGCCAGGCCTTGCGCGGCGAGGACATCGTGCGCGGGGCCGAAGGCGGCGACGGCGACTGCGCCGCCACGCTGGAACGACACGCCGGGCGGCTGGCGCGCGCGCTGGCGTCGGTGATCCACCTGCTGGACCCCGACGTCATCGTCCTCGGCGGCGGGCTGTCGCGGCTGCAACACCTCTACGAGCGCGTGCCGGCGCTGTGGTCGCGCTGGATCTTCGCCGCCGGCAGCGACGAGCCGCTGCGCACGCGACTGCTGCCCGCGCGCCACGGCGACGCCTCGGGCGTTCGCGGCGCGGCCTGGCTGGGTCGCGACGCGGCCGCCGGACCGCCACTCAGGGCTTGCCCGGGTCCCTGAAGTCGGGCACGGCGTCGAACTCGACGTTCTGCAGCCGCCCGCCCACCTTCTCGACGCGACGGATGTAGACCGTCTGCACGATGTCGCGCGTCTCGGGGTCGATGCTGACCTTGCCGCGCGGGCTGACCCAGCTCAGCCCCTTCGCGGCCGCCACGAAGGCCTCGGCCTCGGCGCTGCCGCCGGTCTTCTTCAGCGTCTCGGCGATCAGCCGCATGCCATCGAAGGCCGCCACCGACATGAAGTTCGGCCGGTCCTTGGGGTAGGCCTTGGCATAGGCCTCGGTGTAGGCCATGTTCTCGGGCGACTTGTGCGCCTGCGCGTAGTGGAAGGCGGTGACCACGCCCAGCACCGGTTCGCCCAGCGCATCGAGGATGTCCTCGTCGGTGAGGTCGCCGGTGGCCACCACCTTGATGCCCGCCGCGGCCAGCCCGCGGTCGGCGAAGTTCTTCATGAAGGCAATGGTGTCGGCCCCCGGCGGCAGGAACAGGAAGACGGCCTGCGGCGCGGCGTCGCGCACGCGCTGCAGGAAGGGGGCGAAGTCGGGGTTCTTCACCGGCACGCGCAACTCGCCCACGATCTTGCCGCCGGCGGCGGTGAAGCTCTTCTTGAACTGCTCTTCGGCATCGTGGCCGGGGCCGAAGTCGGCAACCACGGTGTAGGCCGTCCGGATGCCGTTCTTCGCCGCCCAGGTGGCCACCGGCGCGGTGTCCTGCGGCAGCGTGTGCGAGGTGCGAACGATGTAGGGCGAGGCCTTGGTGAGGGCCGAGGTGGCGGCGTTCATCACGACCATCGGCCGCCTGCCCTGGGTGGCGACGGGCGCGGCGGCAAAGGCCGCCGGCGTGAGGCCGAAGCCGGCCAGCACATCGACCTTGTCGTTGACCACCAGTTCCTGCGCCAGCCGCTTGCTGATCTCGCCCGAGGTGCCCGGCGCGTCGTCGCGCACGATGATCTCGACCTTGCGCCCCGACATCGTGTCGCCGTTGAGCGCCAGGTACAGGCGCACGCCGTGCTCGATCTGCTTGCCGTAGGCGGCGAAGGGGCCGCTCATCGGCACCACGAGGCCGATCTTCAGCGGCTCGGCGGCGTGCAGCGTGCCGGCCAGGGCCAGCCAGGCCAGCGGCGCGGCGAGCAGGGTTCGGCGCAGGGTCATGGGGGTCTCCTCGTGTCTGTGGACGTCGGCCGCGCGGGCCTGGGGCCGCGATCGTAAAGGCTGGGGTCGGGGCCCAGGACGGCCTGCGAGAATGCCGCGCTGTGCAGTGGCGACGGAAGAACCGGGGAATGATGATGCTGGCGGCCGGGCTCCTCTTGGCCGCCCTCCTGGGTGGCGGCTGGCTGTGGACGCCCGACCTCGACCGCGCCACGCTGGAAGCGAAGTACGCCGCACCGCCCAGCGAGTTCATCGAGGTCGCCGGCGTTCGCCTGCACGTGCGCGACACCGGCCCGAAGGACGCGCCGGCGCTGCTGCTGCTGCACGGCTTCGGCAGCAGCCTGCAGACCTGGGACGCCTGGGCGCAGGTGCTGCAGGCCGACCACCGCGTCGTCCGCTTCGACCTGCCCGGCGCCGCCCTGACCGGTGCCGACCCGACCGGCAACTACAGCGACGAGCGCGGCGTGCAGATCATCGCCGCGCTGATGGACCGCCTGGGCCTGCAGCGCGCGACCGTCGTCGGCCACTCGATGGGCGGCCGCCTGGCCTGGCGCTTCGCCGCCGAGCAGCCGCAGCGCGTGGACAAGCTGGTGCTGGTGGCGCCCGACGGCTACGCCAGCCCGGGCTTCGAGTACGGCAAGGCGCCGGAGGTGACGCCGCTGGTGCGGCTGATGCAGTACGTGCTGCCCCGCGCCGTCGTGGCCATGAGCCTGAAGCCGGCCTATGCCGACCCGCGCAACATGAGCGAGGCCGATCTGGACCGCTATGACGACCTCATGCGCGCCCCGGGCGTGCGCACGGCGCTCATCGCCCGCATGCAGCAGCTGGTGCTGCAGGACCCGGCGCCTTTCCTGCGGCGCATCGCGGCGCCGACGCTGCTGCTGTGGGGTTCGAAGGACGCGATGATCCCGGTGGCCAACGCCCAGGACTACCTCCGCGACCTGCCCCACGCGCGGCTGGTGACGCTGCCCGGCGCCGGGCACCTGCTGCAGGAGGAATCGGCGGCGGTCTCGGTGGCCGCGGTGCAGGCCTTCCTGGCCGGGTAGCGCCGCTTCAGTATTGCGTCGCGGGCAGGCGCGCCTGCAGCCCGTCGTGCGCCAGCGTGATCTCGATCTGGCACGACAGCCGGCTGCCCGGCTCGCGCGGCGCCGCGGTCATCTCCAGCATCGCGAGTTCGTCGGGGCTGGGCGGCGGCAGCTCTTCCAGCCACTCGGGCGCGACGATGACGTGGCAGGTGGCGCAGCTGAGGCTGCCGCCGCAGTCGGCGGCGATGCCCTCGACGCCGGCCGCCACCGCGGCCTGCATCAGGCTGTGGCCGGTGCGCGCCGGCACGCGCAGCGCGGCGCCCTGGGGGGTGTGCAAGGTGACGTGGACGAGGGGCATGGGGGTGCTCAGTATCGGCTGAAGTATTCGCGGCGCTCCCATTGCGCCTTGTCCTCGGCCTGGGCGTGGCGGTCGAGCTCCTGGCGCTTGACGGTGTCGAAAACCGTGGCCATCGCCGGCCCGAGGCCGCGCTGCAGCGCCTCGTCGGCGGCCAGCGCCTCCAGCGCCTCGGCCAGCGTCGCCGGCAAGGGCGTCACGCCGGCGGCGTAGGGCGTCTCGGTGGCGGGGCCGGGGTCGAGGCCGCGCGCCAGGCCGTCCAGGCCCGCCCACACCTGCGCCGCGACGGCCAGGTAGGGGTTGGCCAGCGGCTCGCCCAGGCGGTTCTCGATGCGGGTGTCGGCATCGCCCGCGCCGCCCAGCACGCGCAGCAGCGCGCCGCGGTTGTCGCGGCCCCAGACGGCGACCTGCGGCGCCATCACGCTGCCCTGGTAGCGGCTGTAGGCGGGCAGCGTCGGCGCGCACAGCGCCGTCATGCCGCGGGCATGGTGCAGCAGGCCGGCCAGCCACCGCGCGCCGGCCGGCGACAGCACCTGGCGCGCATCGTTCGCGCCGCCTGCAGGTGCTGCGCAGGCCATGGCGTTGCGGCCTTCGCCGTCGACGAGCGACTGGTGCAGGTGCCAGCCGCTGGCGATGGCGCCGGGCAGCGGCGGCCGGCAGACGAAGCTGGCGTGGAAGCCGGCACGGCGCAGCGCCTGGCGCAGGCCGTTGCGCAGCAGCACCATGTGGTCGGCGGCGGTCAGCGCGTCGGTGGGCGCGAGCACGGCCTCGAACTGGCTGGGGCCGAGTTCGATCTCCAGCGACCGCAGCGGCAGGCCCAGGCCCAGCAGCGTGTCGCGCACGATGGCCAGCGCCTCGGCCGCGAGGTCGGCATGGGCTTCGGACAGCAGCTGGTAGCCCGGGTGCAGCAGGCGCACCGCGGGCGGCTCGGGCGGCCAGGTGGCATCGGCCGCGGCGAGGCCGTCGTCGCTGATGCGGTAGATGTGGAACTCGACCTCCAGCCCGCAGCGCAGCCCGTAGCCGGCCTGCGCCAGCGCGGCCAGTGCGCGCTGCAGCACGCGGCGCGGGTCGGCGGCGACGGCGCTGCCGTCGGGCCAGAACGGCTCGCCGCGCAGCCAGGCGGTGCCGGGTGCCCAGGGCAGCAGCAGGAAGCTCGACGGGTCGGGCAGCAACAGCACATTGCCAGCCCCGTCGTGGCCGGGCAGCGCGTGCATCTTCGCGGGGTCGAAGACGGGAAAGGCGGTGCGGTCCGAGCTGTCCTTCAGCAGCAGCGTGCTCACCAGGCCCAGGCCTTCGTCGAAGACCGCGGCCGGCAGGTGCTCGCCGCAGACCAGCGACTTGCCGCGCAGCAGGCCGTGCAGGTCGGCCCAGGACACGCGGAGCTGCCGGGTGCCTGCGTCGCGCAGCCGCTGCAGCACGGCCGCGCAGGCCTGGCTGCGTGCTTCGCTGTGCAGGCCGGCGCGCTGCGCCAGCGTCATGTCGCGGCCGGCGCCGGCTGGCGCAGCCAGGGCGCGGCGGCGCGCCTGGCGGCGGCGGCTTCCTGCCAGTGCGCCTGCCAGCGTGCCGCGGGGGCGATGCAGTCCATCGTGTCGGGGCCGGTCTGTTCGGCCGCGGCGGCGGCGCTGAAGACGCCCGGCGGCGTGCCGCCGCCGCGCACCGTCTCGATGGCCTTCAGCAGCGCGCGGCGGTGCGCCATGATGACCTTGTCGCTGCTGCCCAGATGTTCGCGCGTGCGGTCCTGGATGGCGCCCATGCTCTCCACCGCCCACTGGTCGTGCAGGTTGATGTCGTCCTCGCCCATGCCCAGGTAGGTTCGCGTGCGCTGCTCCTCGGGGTTGAAGTTCCAGCGGTCGTGGCGGCCGTGCAGCGGCACGTAGTCGGGCAGCGACATGTGGGCCAGGCGCTGGCGGCGCATCGTCTCCTTGTCCAGCGGCGCGTCGAAGCTGGTGAAGAACGAATACCAGTAGGTGCGGGTGTCGTCCACCGGCACGTGCATCTGCGTGATGGTCACGGTCTCCGACAGCGGGATGACGAAGGTGTGCGGGAAGGCCGCGTGCGTGACCCGTACATGCGTCAGCGCCTCGTCGATGAGCCGCAGCGTGGTCAGCCGCGTCAGGCCGGGCGCGACGTCCTCGTGGCGGATCTCGGGGCTGCAGAACTCGCGCATCACGCGCGTCATCGGCCAGCGCTCGCCCTTCACGTCGCCGGCGCTGGCGGCGCGGAACTGGCGGCCGTAGGTGTCGTCCAGGCCGGCGTCCTGCAGGTAGCGGTGGAGGAAGGAAGGGTGGGCGGGGTCGATGCCGACCTCGAAGGCCTGCAGCCAGTTGCACTGCCACAGGCCCTTGAAGGCGAAGCTGTGGCTGGCGGGCGCGACGAAGGCGTCGAAGGCGGGCAGCGCCGGTGGTTCGATTTCCTCGGGGCCCAGGTAGGCGAAGATGACCCCCGACTGCACGCGCAGCGGGTAGCTGCGCTGGCGCACGCGCTGGCACAGCGTGCTGCCCGGCGGCTCGGCCGGCGTCTCCAGGCAGCGGCCGTCGGCGGCGAACTTCCAGCCGTGGAAGGGGCAGCGCAGGCCTTCGGGCTCGAGGCGGGCAAAGGCCAGGTCGGCACCGCGGTGCGGGCAGTCGCGGTCGAGCAGGCCCCAACGGCCGCTGCCGTCGCGGAACAGCACCAGGTCCTGGCCCAGCAGGCGCACGGCCTTGACGGGGCGATCGGCCATGCGCGGGTCCAGCCGCGGGTCGAATTCGTCGAGCAGCGCGGCGGGCTGCCAGTAGCGGCGCAACAGGTCGCCGCAGGCGGTGCCGGGGCCGATGCGGGTGAGCAGTTCGTTCTGGGCGGCTTGCATGGTGGCGGGCAGTCTAGGGTTGGCGGGGTGGCGCATCAAGCGCTGGCGCATCGAGTGGTGGCGCATCGAGTGGTGGCACATCAGGCGGCGGCGCACCCGGCGGCTGCAGGCGCCTGGGCGCGCGCAGGTCGATGACGGCCGTGTGCGCGGCCTTGTCCTGCAGGCCCTGGCGGTTGGGGTCCCACAGCATCTGCAGGAAGCCGACGCCGCCGGTGGCCAGCCCGGCCGCGTAGCCGCCGTAGCGCTTCAGGCTGCGCATCACCGTCATCGGCTTGCCGGTGAGTTCCACCACGCGCAGGCCGAAGAGCTTCTTGCCCACCGTCTGCCCGCCCCACCAGGCCGGCAGCAGCGAGAAATAGACGATGCCCCAGCCCAGCCCGGCGCCGGTGTCGTCGACGAAGCGCGCGAGCTGGTCGCGCCAGCGCTGCGGCTTCTTCGCCGCCGCCAGTTCGGCTTCGAGCTCGGCGATGCGTGCGCGGTCGGAAGCCGCAGCCGCCTGCGCAGCTGCGACAGCCGAGGCCGCGTCGCCCGGTGCCGACGCAGCGCCCCGTGCCGCCTGTGCGGCCTGGGCCGTCAGCGCCGCGGCGGCGGCATGCAGGGCCTTGGCCGCGCCGGCCTCGTCGTCGCTGTCGGTCTCGTCGGCGGCCCTCTGCAAGGCACCGGCCACCTCGCCGAGGGTCTTCGCCTTCGCAGCCGTGCGTTCGGCCGACAACTGCGGATGGCGCCAGTCTTCCCACTGCGATGCCGCCTCCTGCAGGGCCAGCAGCAAGATCAGCGCGGCGCCGATCCAGCCCACCACCGCACGCCTGCCGAGGCGGCCGGAGGCGCCGCCGCGGCTGCGCAGCTGCAGCACCACCAGCGCCAGACCGCCCAGCAGCCACAGCCCGCTGACGCCACTCAGCAGCGCCACCACCAGCAGGTCCACGCCCATCGCCAGCGCGCGCCGCGAGGGCGTGGCCAGCGGCGCATCGACGAGCGCCGGCGCCACGTTCAGCGCCTCGGGGGTGATCCAGCGTGCCTGGTCCTTCAGGCGTTGCGGCAGCATGGCGTGAGGCAGCGGGTGCGGTCCTTCGGGCGGGTGGGGAAGACTAACCCACCCCGCAGGCGAAGCCCCGCGGCACGGCGTCGCTCAGGTCACCGGTGCCGGGTTGAACAGCACCAGCGCGTTGTGCAGCTTCCAGTGCTCGGCCCAGGTCTTCCTGCGCCCGCTGGCGACGTCGAGCATGCAGCGGAAGAGCTCCCACCCCACTTCCTCGATGGTCGCCGCGCCGTCGGCGATGCGGCCGGCGTTGATGTCCATCAGGTCGTGCCAGCGGGTCGCCAGCGCCGTGCGCGTGGCGACCTTGATCACCGGCACGGCGGCCAGGCCGTAGGGCGTGCCGCGGCCGGTCGTGAAGACGTGCAGGTTCATGCCCGCGGCCAGCTGCAGCGTGCCGCAGATGAAATCGCTGGCCGGCGTGGCGGCGAAGGTCAGGCCGCGGCCCTGCAGCTTCTCGCCCGGCGCCAGCACCTGGCTGATCGGCGCCGTGCCCGACTTGACGATCGAGCCCATCGCCTTCTCGACGATGTTCGACAGGCCGCCCTGCTTGTTGCCGGGCGTGGTGTTGGCGCTGCGGTCGGCGCTGCCGCGCTGCAGGTAGGCGTCGTACCAGGCCATCTCGCGCACCATGGCCTGCGCCACCTCGGGCGTGGCGGCGCGCGAGGTCAGCAGCGCGATGCCGTCGCGCACCTCGGTGACTTCGGAGAACATCACGCTGGCGCCGGCGCGCACCAGCAGGTCGGTGCAGTAGCCCACGGCCGGGTTGGCGGTGACGCCCGAGAAGGCGTCGCTGCCGCCGCACTGCACGCCGACCACCAGTTCGCTGGCCGGCACGGTGACGCGGCGGCGCGCGTCCAGGCGCTGCAGGTGCACCTCGGCCTGGCGCACGATCGAGTCCACCATCGACATGAAGCCGACATGGCCCTCGTCCTGCAGGCACACGACGTCCAGCGGCACCGCCTCGCGCTCGTCGGCGATGGCGAAACTGCCCGGGGGCAGCAGCCGCTCGGGCTGCAGCTTCTCGCAGCCCAGGCTGACGACCATCAGCTCGCCGCCGAAGTTGGGGTTCAGGCTGATGTGGCGCAGCGTGCGGATGGGCACCACGGCGTCGGGCGCGTCGATGGCCACGCCGCAGCCGTAGCCGTGTTCCAGCGCCACCACGTCGTCGACGTTCGGGTAGCGCGGCAGCAGCTCGGCCTTGATGCGCTTCACGGCGAAGTCGGTGACGCCGGCCACGCACTGCACGGTCTGCGTGATGGCCAGGATGTTGCGCGTGCCCACCGAGCCGTCGGCGTTGCGGTAGCCCTCGAAGGTGTAGCCGGCCAGCGGCGGCAGCGCTGCCGGCGGCGTCGTGTGCCCGTCGCCCGGCATCGGCAGGCCGGCCAGCGCGCGGGCCTGCGGCATCTTCAGCAGGCGTTCGTGCACCCAGCTGCCGGCGGCGATGTCGCGCTCGGCATGGCCGATGGGAATGCCGTAGCGCAGCACCGGCGCCCCGGCGGCGATGTCGGCCAGCGCCACCTTGTGGCCTTGAGGCACGCGGTCGCGCAGCACCAGGCCGCAAGCCAGGGCCGTGCCGGCCGCCAGCCCGCCGTCGTTGGCGACGATGGCCACGTTGTCGCGCTCGTTCATGCGCAGGGTGAGGGGCGCGGTCGCCATGGCGTGTCCTGTGATGAGAGGGTCGACCTGCCGCGGGCAGGCCTAGGCTGGCCGCAGGCCAGGCTCGATGAGGATGGCGCGGAAGTCGTTGACGTTGGTCAGCGTGGGGCCGGTGACGACCGAATCGCCCAGGGCCTGGAAGAAGCCGTGGCCGTCGTTGGCGTCCAGGCTCTTGCGCGGGTGGATGCCCAGGGCCCAGGCGCGGGCCAGGGTGTCGGGCCCGAGCACGGCGCCGGCGATCTCTTCCGCGCCATCGACGCCGTCGGTGTCGCCGGCGATGGCATGCACGCCGGGCAGGCCGTCCAGCGCCAGGCCCAGGGCGAGCAGGAACTCGACGTTGCGGCCGCCGCGCCCTGCCCCGCGCACCGTCACCGTGGTCTCGCCGCCCGAGAGCAGCACGCAGGGCGCCGTGAAGGGCTGGCCGTGCACGGCCACCTGGCGCGCGATGCCGGCCAGCGCCTTGCCGAGGTCGCGCGACTCGCCTTCCAGGCTGTCGCCCAGGATGTGCGCCGCATAGCCCGCCTCGCGCGCGACGCGGGCGGCGGCTTCCAGCGCCAGCTGCGGCGCGGCAACGATGCGGGTCTCGCTGCGAGCCAGCCGCGGGTCGCCGGGCTTGACGGTCTCGCCCTGCCCGCTTTGCAGCAGCTCGCGCACGGCCGCCGGCACCTCGATGCGGTAGCGGTCGATGAGCGCCAGCGCGTCGGCGCAGGTGCTGGCGTCGGCCACCGTGGGGCC
>CAIWPS010000850.1 GCA_903914615.1 uncultured beta proteobacterium
CTGCGGTCGACTTGCGAGCCTTCGAATTCGTCGTTCCACACCAGCTTCCAGCCGGGCGGTGCAGGGGGGCGCTTGGCCATGGCAGGAACCCTTTCAGTGCAGGAGGCGGCCCTGGCCGTCGAAGGCCAGCGCCCAGGCCGCGTCGGGCGCCAGGCCCACGGCCTGACCGGCTTCCACGCGCGCCAGGCCGGCGCCGACCTTGGCGATGAGCAGCTCGGCAATGCCCTCGACGCGCAGGTGCACGATGGACGCGTCGCCGAGGTGCTCGGCCAGCGCCACGGTGGCCGCGATGCCCTGGTCGGCGCCGACCAGCCGCAGGTGCTCGGGCCGCAGGCCGGCACGCGCGGCGGCCGCCGGCGCGTCGGTGGCCAGCTCGGCCCACAGCGCCTGGTGCATCAGCGACGCCCCGCTGCCGGGCCGGTCGACGAGGTTGATCTTCGGCGCGCCGATGAAGCCGGCGACGAACTCGTTGGCCGGCCTCTCATACAGCACCATGGGCGCGCCCAGCTGCTCGACATGGCCCTTGTTGAAGACGGCGATGCGGTCGCCCATGGTCATGGCCTCGACCTGGTCGTGGGTGACGTAGATCATGGTCGTGCCCAGGTCTTTGTGCAGCCGGGTCAGCTCGATGCGCATGTTCACGCGCAGCGCGGCGTCCAGGTTCGACAGCGGCTCGTCGAACAGGAAGACCTTGGGCTTGCGCACGATGGCGCGGCCGATGGCCACGCGCTGTCGCTGGCCGCCCGACAGCTCCTTGGGGTAGCGGCCCAGCAGCTCGGTGATGCGCAGGATCTCGGCGGCGCGGCCGACCTGCTCGCTGCGCTGCGCCTTGCCCACGCCGGCCATCTTCAGCGCGAAGCCCATGTTCTCGGCCACCGTCATGTGCGGGTACAGGGCGTAGCTCTGGAACACCATCGCCGTGCCGCGGTCGGCGGGGCGCAGCGCGTTGGCGCGCTGGCCGTCGATGAGCAGCTCGCCGGCGGTGATGTCCTCCAGCCCGGCGATCATGCGCAGCGTCGTGCTCTTGCCGCAGCCGCTGGGGCCGACGAAGACGAGGAACTCGCCGTCGCGCACCTCGATGTCGATGCCCTTGATGACATCGACATCGCCGTAGCTCTTGCGTATGCCCTTCAGGCTGAGCTGTCCCATCCTAGGCTCCTGCGAGGACAGGGTCCGGGGCCGCCGGGGCGGCCGCGCGCGCGCGCAGGAAATCGCGGTACCACAGCGCGCTGTCCTTGGGCGTGCGCTGCTGCGTCGAATAGTCGACGTGCACGATGCCGAAGCGCTTCTCGTAGCCCGAGGCCCACTCGAAGTTGTCCAGCAGGCTCCACACCATGTAGCCCGCCATCGGTACGCCCTGGGCCAGCGCGTCGGCGACGGCGGCGATGTGGTGGGCGATGTAGTCGGTGCGCTCGGCGTCGTGCACGCTACCGTTCACCAGCTGGTCCTTGAAGGCCGCACCGTTCTCCTTCACGTACAGCGGCGGCACGCGGTAGTCGTGGTGCAGTCGCAGCAGCAGTTCGGTCAGGCCTTCGGGGTAGACCTCCCAGCCCATGTCGGTCAGCGCGCGGCCGCTGGTCTTCACGTCCCAGGTGCCCGAGGCGCTGACGACCGAGCGGGTGTAGTAGTTGACGCCCAGGAAGTCCATGGGCGTGGCGATGTGGCGCAGGTCGTCGGCCTCGATGTGCGGCGCGTCGGCGCCCAGGTGCTCCAGCACGTCGGCCGGGTAGGCGCCCTTGAACAGCGGGTCCATGTACCAGCGCACCGAGCGGCCGTCTTCCAGCCGCGCCGCGGCCACGTCCTCGGGCCGGCTGGTGGCCGGGCCGATGGGCGAGAGGTTGAGCACGATGCCCAGGCGGCTGCTGCAGCCCTGCGCACGCAGCGCCTGCAGCGCCAGGCCATGGCTGAGCAGCAGGTGGTGGGCGGCCTGCATCGCCGTCGCGCGGCGCTTGATGCCGGGCGCGAAGATGCCGGTCTCGTGGCCCAGCACGGCCACCACCCAGGGCTCGTTGTGGGTGGTGATGGCGGCCACGCGGTCGCCCAGGCGCGCGGCCATGCCGCAGGCATAGTCGACGAAGCGGTGCACGGTGTCGCGGTTCGCCCAGCCGCCGCGGTCCTGCAGGGCCTGCGGCAGGTCCCAGTGGTTCAGCGTCAGGTAGGGCTTGATGCCGCGCGCCAGCAGGCCGTCAACCAGGCGTTCGTAGAAGGCCAGCCCCGGTTCGTTCCAGGCGCCCTCGCCGGTGGGCTGCACGCGCGGCCAGGACACCGAGAAGCGGTAGGCATCGACCCCCAGGGCTTTGATGAGGTCGAGGTCGGCCGGCCAGCGGTGGTAGTGGTCGCAGGCGATGTCGCCGTTGCTCCCGTCGGCGATGGCACCCGGCTGGCGGCAGAAGGTGTCCCAGATCGACGGGCCCTTGCCGTCGGCGGTCGCTGCGCCTTCGATCTGGAAGGCACTGGTGGCCACGCCCCAGATGAAGTCGCGGGGGAAGCGCTGGTGCAGTTGCAGGGGGTCGATGCGGGTCATGGTCAAGTAGAGAGGTGGGGATAGGGGCGCGCTACTTCACCGCGCCGGCGGTCAGCCCCGAAATGAGCTGCCTGGAAGAAACGACGAACAGCACCAGCAGCGGAATCGTGGCGATGGCCGAGCCCGCCATCAGGGCACCCCATTCGGTGTCCACCGGGCTCTGCAGGCTGCGCAGTGCCAGCGGCAGCGTGTACATCTCGGGGCTGCGCATGACGATCAGCGGCCCGATGAAATTGTTCCAGCTGGCGATGAAGGTGATCAGGCCCAGCGTGCCCAGCGCGGGCTTGAGCAGCGGCAGCACGATGCGGAAGTAGATGCCGATCTCGCCGCAGCCGTCCATGCGCGCGGCCTCCACCAGGTCCTTGGGCACCGAGGTGGCGACGAACTGGCGCATGAGGAAGATGCCGAAGGCGCTGGCCGCGCCGGGGATGTACAGCGCCCGCGGCTGATCGATCCAGCCCAGCAGGTCCATGATCATGAAGGTGGGGATCATGTTCATGAAGCTGGGCAGC
>CAIWPS010000851.1 GCA_903914615.1 uncultured beta proteobacterium
AAGGACCGCCGCCGCTTCAAGCGCCTGCAGGAAGAGCTCAAGGGCGCCGACTCGCTGCCCATCCGCACCCGCCTCACCGACGAGGAGGTGGCCCGCTTCACGGCGCAGCGCTTCCGCTTCCCCGGTGTCGAGGTCAAGGCGCGCCTGTTCCGAAGCTACCCGCTGGGCGAGACCGGCAGCCACCTGCTGGGCTACATCGGCCGCATCAACCAGGCCGAGAAGGAGGCGATGGAGGACTGGGAAGACGCCGACCAGGGCAACTACAAGGGCACCGAATACATCGGCAAGCTGGGCCTGGAGCAGAGCTACGAGAAGGTGCTGCACGGCACCGCAGGCTTCGAGGAAGTCGAGACCAGCGCCGGCGGCCGTGCCGTGCGGCGCCTGAACAGCCACCCGCCGACGCCGGGCGACAAGCTGGTGCTGTCCATCGACATCAAGCTGCAGGCGCTGGTGGAAGAACTCTTCGGCGAGCGCCGCGGCGCCCTGGTGGCGATGGACCCGCGCACGGGCGAGGTGCTGGCCTTCGTCAGCAAACCCACCTTCGACCCCAACCTCTTCGTCGACGGCATCGACAGCGAGAGCTGGCGCGAACTGAACGAGAGCATCGACAAGCCGCTGCTGAACCGCGCCCTGCGCGGCACCTACCCGCCGGGCTCGACCTACAAGCCCTTCATGGCGATGGCGGCGCTGAACACCGGCAAGCGCAGCCCCGGCACGCTCATCAACGACCCCGGCTTCTTCATGTTCGGCGGCCACCGCTTCGGCAGCCCCGAGAACGAGCGCGGCGGCATCATGGACATGCGCCGCGCCATCGTCGAGTCGAGCAACGTCTACTTCTACACGCTGGCCAACGAGATGGGCGTCGACCTCATCCACGACCAGCTGATGCCGATGGGCTTCGGCCGCAAGACCGGCATCGACGTCGAAGGCGAGGTCACCGGCGACCTGCCCAGCACCGAGTGGAAGAAGAAGCGCTTCAAGCGCCCCGAGCAGCAGAAGTGGTACGCCGGCGAGACGATCTCGCTGGGCATCGGCCAGGGCTACAACAACTTCACCATGCTGCAGATGGCCACGGCGCTGTCCACGCTGGTCTCCGGCGGGCAGCGCTTCAAGCCGCGGCTGGTGCGCGAGATCGAGGACGTCATCAGCGGCCAGCGCAAGCGCGTGGCCAGCGATGCACTGGAGCCGCTGGCCTTCAAGCCCGAAGACGTCGAGGTCATCCGCCGCGCGCTGCTGGGCGTGACGCAGGAGGGCACCTCGCGCGTGGCCTTCACCGGCGCCGGCTACCTCAGCGGCGGCAAGACCGGCACCGCGCAGGCCGTGGGCGCCAAGGCCAACGAGAAGTACAACGCGGCCAAGATCGAGGAGACCAAGCGCGACCACGCCCTGTACATCGCCGCCGCACCCATCGACGCGCCGACGGTGGCGCTGGCGGTCATCGTCGAGAACGCCGGCTGGGGCGCCGACGCCGCGGCGCCGATCGCCCGCCGCGTCTTCGACTACCTGCTGCTGGGCCAGTACCCCAGCGAGGAGGACATGGCGGCGATGCGCGAGGGCAAGGCCAAGGCGCCCATCGGCACGCCGCGGCGCGCCGCCGACGTGCCGCTGCCCGGCCAGCCGCTGCCGATGGCCGCGGCGGCGGCCGCCGTCGCCGCCGCAGCCACCCCGGCGACGCAGCCGGCGGCACGATGAACACCGCCTTCGACCAGCCTTCGCGCTGGCTTTCGCTGCGGCGCATCTTCGGCGGCTTCGACGGCCCGCTGTTCCTGGCCGTGCTGGTGCTGGCCACCATCGGCCTGGTGGCGATGTACTCGGCCGGCTACGACCACGGCACGCGCTTCGTCGACCACGTCCGCAACATGGGGCTGGCGCTGGCCATGCTGTTCCTGGCCTCGCAGGTGCCGCCGCAGAAACTGCAGCAGCTGGCCGTGCCGCTGTACCTGCTGGGGCTGGCGCTGCTGCTGGTGACGGCGCTGCCCGGCATCGGCGTCACCAAGAAGGGGGCGACGCGCTGGCTCAACGTCGGCGTCGTCATCCAGCCCAGCGAGATCCTGAAGATCGCCATGCCGCTGATGCTGGCCTGGTGGTTCCAGAAGCGCGAGGGTCAATTGCGCGTGCTCGACTTCGTCATCGCCGGGATCTTGCTGCTGCTGCCGGTGGCGCTGGTCGTCAAGCAGCCCGACCTGGGCACGGCGCTGCTCATCCTGGCCAGCGGCATCTACGTCATCTTCTTCGCCGGCCTGAGCTGGAAGCTGGTGCTGCCGGTGCTGGTGCTGGGCGGCGTGGCCGTCGCCGCGGTGGTGCTGACGCAGGACCGCATCTGCCAGCCCGGCGTGACCTGGCCCTTGCTGCGCGAATACCAGCAGCACCGCATCTGCACCCTGCTGGACCCCAGCACCGACCCGCTGGGCAAGGGCTTCCACATCATCCAGGGCATGATCGCCATCGGCTCGGGCGGCCTGTCGGGCAAGGGCTTCATGCAGGGCACGCAGACGCACCTGGAATTCATCCCCGAGCGCACCACCGACTTCATCTTCGCCGCCTTCAGCGAGGAGTTCGGCCTCGCTGGCGTGGTGACGCTGCTGCTGGCCTTCACCTTCCTCATCTTCCGCGGCCTGATGATCGCCGCCGAGGCGCCCACCGTCTTCACGCGGCTGCTCGCCGGCGCGGTGACGCTGAGCTTCTTCACCTACGCCTTCGTCAACATGGGCATGGTCAGCGGCATCCTGCCGGTGGTGGGCGTGCCGCTGCCCTTCGTCAGCTACGGCGGCACGGCGATGGTCTCGCTGGGCCTGGGGCTGGGCATCCTGATGTCGGTGGCCCGCAGCCGCAGGCTCATGCAGAGTTAGGCCAAAGGGGCTGCTTCGGCGCCGCCTGCGGCGCCTGCTCCACCTTCGCCACGGCCGTGCCCCCCAGCGGAAAGCGCACCGTGAACAGCGCTCCGGGGGATGCCGCCGTGGCCCCGCTGCGCGGCCGCGCGTCGGTGACCGTGATCTCCGCCCCGTGGCGCTGCGCCACCTCGGCGACGATGGCCAGGCCCAGGCCGCTGCCGTCGACCTGCGTGCCCAGCGCCCGGTAGAAGGGGCGGAACACGGCCTCGCGTTCGGCCGGCGCGATGCCCGGGCCGGTGTCTTCCACCTGCAGCACCACGACCTGGCCGAAAGGGTCGGGCACGACGCGGGCGGTGACGGTGCCGCCACCGGGCGTGTAGTGCAGGGCGTTGTCGACCAGGTTGCGCACCATCTCGCTCAGCAGCACCGGCTCGGCCTGCAGGCGCGTCGCGGGGCTGGCTTCCGGGCCCTCGTAGCCGAGGTCGATGCGACGTTCGATGGCGCGCGGGACGAAGTCGCGCACCACGGCCCGTGTCACCGCCGCCAGATCCACGGTCTGGTGGCGCGCCGCCTGGCCGGTGTCCTCGGCGCGGGCCATCGCCAGCAGCTGGTTGACCATGTGCGCGGC
>CAIWPS010000852.1 GCA_903914615.1 uncultured beta proteobacterium
CAAGACCTGCAGCAGCGCGTCGAGGCGGTGCTGTCGCGCCACGGCGTCGACCACCGCATCGACTGGACGCTGGGCGGCGAGCCCTTTCTCACCGTGCCCGGCACGCTCAGCGAGGCGCTGCTGGGTGCCATCGACGCCGAGCTCGGGCGCAGGCCCGTGCTCAGCACCACCGGCGGCACTTCCGACGGCCGCTTCATCGCCCGCCTGTGCCCGCAGGTGATGGAGTTCGGCGTCGTGGGCGAGAGCATCCACAAGATCGACGAATGGGTCGAGGTGGCCGCGGTGGAGCCGCTCACGAAGATCTACCGCCGCACGATCGAGAACTTCCTGCGATGACCGTGAACGGGCTGGTCGAGCAGGCCGCGGCGCGGCTGGCCGCGGCGGGCGTGGCCTTCGGCCACGGCACCACGAACGCCCACGACGAAGCGGCCTGGCTGGTGCTGTGGCGACTCGGCCTGCCGCTGGACGACCTGGACGGCGTGGCCGACCGCAGCGTGGCCGCCGACGAAGCCGCGGCGGTGGCTGCGCTGGTGCAGCAGCGCATCGCGACGCGGCGGCCCGCCGCCTACCTCACCGGCGAGGCCTGGCTGCAGGGCGTGCCCTTCTTCGTCGACGAACGCGTCATCGTGCCGCGCTCGCTCATCGCCGAACCGCTGGCCGACGGCACGCTCGATGCGTGGCTGTCGGCCGACACGCGCACGGTGCTCGACCTGTGCACCGGCAACGGCAGCCTGGCCGTGCTGGCCGCGCTGGCCTGGCCCGAGGTGCAGGTGCGGGCCACCGATGTCTCGGCCGACGCCCTGGCGGTGGCGGCGCGCAACGTGCAGCGCCATGGCCTGCAGCAGCGCATCACTCTCGCGCAGGGCGATGGCCTGGCCGCTGCCCCGGGCCGCCATGACCTCATCCTCTGCAACCCTCCTTACGTGAACCACGACTCGATGCAACAGCTGCCGCCCGAATACCGCGCCGAACCCGCGCTCGCCCTCGACGGAGGGCGCGACGGCATGGACTTCGTGCGCCGGCTGCTCGCCGACGCGCGCGCCCACCTGTCCGACCACGGCCTGCTGGTGCTGGAGATCGGCCACGAGCGCGCGCACTTCGAATCCGCCTTCCCGCGCCTGCCGGTGGTGTGGCTGCCCACCAGCGCCGGCGACGACCAGGTGCTGCTGGTGGAAGCTGAGGCCCTGGCATGATCACCCTGCGCAACATCACGCTGCGCCGCGGCACCAAGGTCGTGCTGCAGGGCGCCAGCGTCACGCTGCAGCCGGGCGAGAAGGTCGGCCTCATCGGCCGCAACGGCGCCGGCAAGTCCAGCCTGTTCTCGCTGCTGACGAACCGCCTGCACGCCGACACGGGCGATGTCGAGATCCCGCCACGCTGGCGCGTCGGCGAGGTGGCGCAGGAGATGCCCGAGACCGAGGACGGCGCGACCGAGTTCGTGCTCCAGGGCGACCTGCCGCTGCAGGCCGCGCAGGCCGAACTGGCTGCCGCCGAGGCCAGCGGCGACGGCACCGCGATGGCCCATGCCCACCTGGCGCTGGACGAGGCCGGCGCCTTCGACGCCCGCGCCCGCGCCCAGGCGCTGCTGCTGGGGCTGGGCTTCAGGAACGAACAGCTCGACGCCCCCGTGAACAGCTTCTCGGGCGGCTGGCGCATGCGGCTGCAGCTGGCGCGCGCGCTGATGTGCCCGGCCGAGCTGCTGCTGCTGGACGAACCCACCAACCACCTCGACCTCGATGCGCTGGTGTGGCTGGAAGCGTGGCTCAAGCGCTTCGACGGCCTGATGGTCGTCATCAGCCACGACCGCGAGTTCCTCGACGCCATCACCCGCGTCACCGTGCACCTGGACGAGCAGGTGCTGACGCGCTACGGCGGCAACTACAGCGCCTTCGAGGAGATGCGCGCCGAGCGCATGCAGCTGGCCGCGGCGGCCTTCTCCAAGCAGCAGGACCGCATCAACCACCTGCAGAAGTTCATCGACCGCTTCAAGGCCAAGGCCAGCAAGGCCAAGCAGGCGCAGAGCCGCGTCAAGGCGCTGGCGCGCATGGAAAGGCTGGCGCCGGTGCTGACGTCCAGCGACTTCGAGTTCGAGTTCCGCGAACCGCAGAGCCTGCCGAATCCGATGCTGTCCTTCGACGGTCTTTCCTGCGGCTACGGCAAGACGGCCATCGTCGAGGGCTTCAGCCGCAGCGTGCTCGCCGGCCAGCGCATCGGCATCCTGGGCGCCAACGGCCAGGGCAAGTCGACGCTGGTGAAGACCATCGCGCAGGCGCTGCCGCCGCTGGCAGGGCGCATGACCGAGGGCAAGGGCCTGGTCATCGGCTACTTCGCGCAGCAGGAACTCGACGTGCTGCAGCTCGACGACGGCGCGCTGATGCACATGGTGCGGCTGGCGCGCGACGTCGGCCCGCCGGCGCGCGAACAGGAACTGCGCGACTTCCTCGGCCGCTTCAAGTTCAGCGGCGAGATGGCGCAGCAGGCCGTGGGCAGCCTGTCGGGCGGCGAGAAGGCGCGGCTGGTGCTGGCGATGCTGGTCTGGCAGCGCCCCAACCTGCTGCTGATGGACGAGCCGACCAACCACCTCGACCTGACGACGCGCGAGGCGCTGTCGATCGCGCTCAACGAGTTCGAGGGCACGGTGATGCTGGTCAGCCACGACCGCGCGCTGCTGCGCGAGACCTGCGACGAGTTCTGGCTCGTCACCGGCGGCCAGGTGCAGCCCTTCGACGGCGACCTCGACGACTACCAGAAGTGGCTGCTGGATGTGTCGCGCGCCGCCGCCAAGGGCCAGCCGGCGCCGGCGGTGCCGCGCAGCGCAGCGGCAGCCCCGCCCGCCAGCGCGCCA
>CAIWPS010000853.1 GCA_903914615.1 uncultured beta proteobacterium
CCAGCTGGCCTGCCCCTGGAACCGCCATGCGCAGCGAGCGACGCTGCCCGACTTCGACGCCCGCGCGCCGCTGGTGCAGCCGACGCTGCTGCAGCTGTGGGCCTGGAGCGAGGCCGACTTCCTGCGCCGCACCGAGGGCAGTGCCATCCGCCGCATCGGCTGGCAGCGCTGGCGCCGCAACCTCGCCATCGCCCTGGGCAATGCCTGGCGCGACAGTGCCGACGCCGCCTGCGCGCAGGCCCTGGCCGCGGCGCGCGACAGCGCCGACACGCTGGTGCGCGAGCACATCGACTGGGCGCTTGCACAGCGGGTTGATGGCGCCGGCTGACGGCAACCCCCGTGGGTAACCCCCGTGGCCCCGGTGTCGGCGGCGCAGGGCTGCCGGGCGTTGAGGCTGTAACCTCACGCCCCTGGAAGCGCCCCATGACCCTGAACCGCCGCCATCTGCTGCTCGCGCCCGCCGCCCTCTGGCTGAACCTCGCCAGGCCGGTGCGGGCCGATGATGGGCCGGTGAAGGTGGCCGGCGTGTCCTTCGAACGCCGGGCCCGCGTCGCCGGCGTGGACCTGCTGCTCAACGGCACCGGCGTGCGCGCGGTGGCCTGGTTCAAGGGCTATGCCGCCGGTCTGTACCTCACGGCGCGCGCCGGCACGGCCGCCGAGGTGACCGCGGTGCCCGGGCCCAAGCGCCTGCAACTGCGACTGCTGCGCGACGTGTCTTCCGCCGAGTTCGTGAAGGCGCTGCGCGTGGGCATGCCGCGCAACAGCCCGCCGGCGCTGGTGCCGCAGCTGGCCGAGCGCATGGACAAGCTGGCCGCCCTCATCGCCGCATTGGAAGAGGTTCACGACGGCGACCTCATCAACCTCGACTACGAGCCCGCGCGCGGGCTCGTCTTCGTCGTCAACGGCAAGGCCCGCGGCGAAGCCATCCCCGGTGACGACTTCTACGGCGCGCTGCTGCGCGTCTTCGTCGGCGACCACCCTTCCGACGAGAAACTCAAGGCCGGCCTGCTGGGCCATGCCGCCTGATCCTGCACCCGTAACCGACGGAGACACCCTCGCATGCAACGCACCCGTATCGCCCTGCTGATCGGCAGCGCCGCCCTGGCGCTGGCCACGCCATTCGCCGTCCATGCCGATGCCTGGCCGAGCAAGCCGGTGCACCTGATCGTGCCTTTCGCGCCCGGCGGCACCACCGACATCATCGCCCGCATCGTCGGCGAGAAGCTCACCGGCGTGCTCGGCCAGCAGGTGCTGGTCGAGAACCGTGCCGGCGGCGGTGGCGCCGTCGGCGCGCTGGAACTCACGCGCCAGGCGCCCGACGGCTATGCCCTGGGCCTGGCGACCGTCAGCACCACGGCCGCCAACCCGGCGATCAACCCGCGCGTGGGCTACAACCCGCTCACCGACTTCACCCCCGTCATCAACATCGCGGCCACGCCCAACGTCATCGCCGTGCACCCCAGCTTCCCGGCGCGCGACTACAAGACCTTCCTCGCCGAGCTGAAGAAGAACCCCGGCAAGTACAGCTACGCCAGCTCGGGCACCGGCGGCATCGGCCACCTGCAGACCGAGCTCTTCAAGAGCCTGGCCGGCGTCTTCATGACCCACATCCCCTACCGCGGCGCCGGCCCGGCGCTCAACGACACGGTGGCCGGCCAGGTGCCGATGATCTTCGACAACATGCCCTCGGCGCTGCCCTTCATCAAGGACAACCGGCTCATCGCCATCGTCGTCGCCGCGCCGCAAAGACTGGCCCAGCTGCCCAATGTGCCGACCTTCAAGGAAGTCGGGCTGGAGCCTGTGAACCGCATGGCCTATTACGGCATCGTCGGGCCGAAGGGCATGCCGCGCGACATCGTCGACAAGGTCTCGGCCGCGGTGCGCAAGGTGCTGGAGGACCCGGTGGTGAGGAAGCGCATCGAGGACACCGGCTCGATCATCGTCGGCAACACGCCGGAGCAGTTCGCGGGCCAGATCAAGGCCGAGCTGGAGGTCTACAAGGCCGTGGTCGCCAAGCAGGGGCTGAAGATCGACTGAAGGCCATGGCCGGCCCGGCGCTGCCCGGCCCGACGCAGGCCGCCATCGACCGCTTCATCGATGCCCTGTGGATCGAGGACGGGCTGGCGCCGCTGACGCTGGCCGCCTACCGCCGCGACCTCGCCCTGTACGCGGCCTGGCTGCAGGCCCAGGGCGGCCGGCCGCTGACCGACAGCCGCGAATCGGACCTGCTGGCCTTCATGGCCGAGCGCCATGCCAGTACGCGCGCCAGCACGGCCAACCGCCGGCTGACGGTCTTCAAGCGCTACTTCCGCTGGGCCGTGCGCGAGCATCTGGTCGCGGCAGACCCCACCCTCAAGCTGCTCGCCGCGCGCCAGCCGCTGCGCCTGCCCAAGACGCTGAGCGAAGCCCAGGTCGAGGCCCTGCTCGCCGCCCCCGACCCCGCGCAGCCGCTGGGCCTGCGCGACCGCGCCATGCTCGAGCTGATGTACGCCAGCGGCCTGCGCGTGACCGAACTGGTGCTGCTCAAGACGGTGCAGCTGGGGCTGGGCGAGGGCGTCGTGCGCGTGCTCGGCAAGGGGGCGCGCGAACGCCTGGTGCCATTCGGCGACGAGGCCCATGCCTGGCTGCAGCGCTACCTCGCGCAGGCGCGGCCGGTGATCCTGGACGGGCAGACCTCGGAAGCCCTGTTCGTCACCCGCCGCGGTGCCGGCATGACGCGGCAGATGTTCTGGCGCATCGTCAAGCGCCAGGCGGCGGCGGCTGGCATCACGGCGCCGCTGTCACCGCACACGCTGCGCCATGCCTTCGCGACGCACCTGCTGAACCACGGCGCCGACCTTCGCGCGGTGCAGATGCTGCTGGGCCATGCCGACATCGGCACCACCACCATCTACACCCACGTCGCGCGCGAGCGGCTGCGCCAGCTGCACGCGCGTCACCATCCGCGCGGCTAGACGCGGTACAGGCGTGAAAGCGCCGGCCCTGGGGCCGGCGCGTCATGAAAAAAGCCGGCCACGGGGGCCGGCTTGTGCTGCAAACGCGCCTGCGGCGCGCCGCAGGATCAGAAGTTGTGGCGCAGGCCGAAGGCGATGGCGCTGAACTTGGTGTCCGAACCCGTCTTGGCGATGCCGAAGTTGGCCGCGTTGTAGATGTTGGCCGAACCGTCCTTCACGCCCGTGTAGTAGGTGTAGACCTTCGTGCGCTTGCTGAGGTTGTAGTTGTACGCGATGGTGTACTGCTTGGCGCTGCTGTTGGCCACGTTGCTGTAGCTGCCGGCGCTGCCGACGTTGAGGTGGAACTCGGACGCACCCACCAGGTAGGCGCCCGACAGGCGGATGTTCGTGCGCGTGCCCAGCTTGGCGGTGGGCGCGAAGCCGCTGGTGTCGCGCTGGACGTAGCCGCCGAACACGAAGGAGCCGAGGTCCACGAGGGCACGGGCCACGACCTGGTTGGCGGCGCCGTTCTTTTCGTAGCCCAGGCCCATCGCCAGCGCGCCGGCGTTGTAGTTCACCGCGCCGTCCCAGGTACGGGCTGCGCCGACAACGCCTTCAGGCGCGCTCACCGAGCCTTCGACCGACAGGCCCTTGACGATGGTGGGCAGGCGGTAGGCGACCTTGTTGGTGTTGCGGCCGATGTAGGCGTAGAGCGCATCGGACGAGTCGCCGGTGTCGTGGTTGTGCATGCTGACGTAGTCGGCGCTGGCGAAGTAGGCCTCGCTGAAGAAACGGCCCAGGCGGATCGTGCCGAAGGCGCCGCTGAGGTTGACTTCGCTCTGGCGACCCCAGAAGGCGCTGCTGGAGGGGATGCCGGTGGAGGCGTCGAAGCCGTGCTCGAGCTGGAAGCCCGCGCGCAGGCCGCCGCCGAGGTCTTCGCTGCCCTTGAAGCCGAGGCGCGACGCGTCATTGGCGAGCTGCTTCGTGGTCGTGCCGTTCAGGTTGATCGACTCGGCCGTCTCGTTGAAGCGGCCGTAGACCGTGACGCTGCTCTGCGCCATGGCGGTGCCGGCGGAAAGGGCCGACAGGGCGGCGATGATGAGTGTCTTGTTCATGCAGGTCCTCTTGTGTGTGAATACGGGCGCGCGAAAGCGGCAGGAGCCTTCACGACGGAGCAAAGAAGTTTAATGGGCGGACTAGCGCAAACCCGCGTTGCGCCGACTTGAAACGGGGGATTGCAGGCCCGGACGCAGCGTCCGCGCAACACTCCGGCGGTCCAGGCGGGGGTCAGGCGCCGTTCAGGGCCTCGACTTCGGCGGCGCTGAAGCCGGCGGCGAGCCGCGCTTCGAGGTTGAAGGGGCCGCGCAGACGCGGCGCGCCATGCCGCGCCGCGAGCAGCGCGTAATGGGCCAGCGGGTCGAGCCCGTCACGGTCGCACAGCCAGCGGTACCAGCGGTTGCCGACCGCGACGTGGCCGATCTCGTCACGCAGGATGACGTCCAGGATCGCGACGGCGCGCAGGTCGCCGGCCTGACGCAGGCGCGCCTGCATCGGCGGCGTCGCGTCCAGGCCGCGGGCTTCCAGCGTCCGCGGCACCAGCGCCATCCGTGCCGTGGCGTCGGCGGCGGTGCTTTCGACCATCGTCCAAAGGCCGTCGTGGGCGTCGAAGTCGCCATAGCCGTGGCCCAGCGTGGCCGGGTGACCGGCCAGCAGCGTGTAGTGCTGTGCCTCCTCGGCCGCCACGCGCAGCCAGTCGGCGTAGTAAGCGGCGGGCAGGCCTTCGAAACGCCAGACCGCATCGAGGGCGAGGTTGATGGCGTTGAACTCGATGTGCGCCACGGCGTGCAGCAGCGCCGCGCGACCGGCCGTGGTGAAGGGCGAGCGCCGCGGCAGCCGCGCCGGGTCCACCAGCCGCGGCAGCGGCGGGCGGCCGGGCAGCGGGCCGGCCGGCCGCAATGTCGCGGACGCATCGGCCGTGCCGACCTGGGCCGGCAAGGCCAGCGCCGCGGCCGCCTTGGCAGCCGGGTCGGTGATCTGCAAGACCCGCAGGGCGGCGGCGCGTGGCTCCATCCCTAGAATTATCGGCTTGCCCTTTCGCAATGCCTTTCAGGGAGCCGCCTTGGCCATCTACCAACTCGGGGACGACGCCCCCCGCCTCGCTGCCGGTGCCTGGGTCGCCGACAGCGCGCAGGTCATCGGCCGCGTCGCCCTGGACGAGGGCGCCAGCGTCTGGTACGGCGCGGTGCTGCGCGGTGACAACGACCAGATCAGCATCGGCGCGCGCAGCAACGTGCAGGACGGCAGCGTGCTGCACACCGACCCGGGGTTTCCGCTGACGCTGGGCGACGACGTGACCATCGGCCACCAGGTCATGCTGCACGGCTGCACCATCGGCGAGGGCACGCTCGTCGGCATCCAGGCGGTGGTGCTCAACGGCGCGAAGATCGGCCGCGGCTGCCTCGTCGGCGCCGGCGCTGTGGTGACCGAGGGCAAGGAATTCCCCGACCACACGCTGATCCTCGGCAGCCCGGCCAAGGCGGTGCGGCCGATCTCGCCCGAACAGGCCGAGCGCCTGCGCCACGCCGCGCAGCACTATGTCGCGAACGCGCAGCGCCACCGCGACCAGCTCAAGCGAATCGACCGATGAGCGAGCTGACCAAGTTCATCTTCGAAGGCCTGCCAGTGCGCGGCATGGTCGTGCGCCTGACCGAGGCCTGGCGCGAGGTGCTGCGCCGCCGTGACAGCCTGGGCGCGCACCCGCCCGCGGTGCGCGCGCTGCTGGGCGAGATGGCTGCGGCCGGCGTGCTGATGCAGGCCAGCATCAAGTTCGATGGCGCGCTCATCCTGCAGGTCTATGGCGACGGGCCGGTGAAGCTGGCGGTGGCCGAAGTCGGGCCCGAACTGAACTTCCGCGCCACCGCCAAGGTGGTGGGCGACGTGGCTGCCGGGGCCCGGCTGGAGGCGCTGGTCAACGTCGGCGGCCAGGGGCGCTGCGCCATCACCCTCGACCCCCAGGGCCGGCGGCCGGGGCAGCAGCCCTACCAGGGCGTGGTGCCGTTGCATGGCGACCGCCGCGAGCCGCTGCAGGAACTGGCGCAGGTGCTGGAGCACTACATGCTGCAGTCCGAGCAGCTCGACACCCGGCTGGTGCTGGCCGCCGATGACAGCGTCGCCGCCGGGCTGCTGATCCAGCGCCTGCCGGTGCAGGGCGAGGGCAACCTGTCGGGCACGCCCTGGCAGGCCGGTGACGAGGACGGCATCGGCAAGTCCGAGGACTACAACCGCATCGCGCTGCTCGCCGCCACGCTGACACGCGAAGAGCTGCTGACGCTGCCGGCCGAGCGCATCCTGCACCGCCTGTTCTGGGAAGAGACGCTGCGAACGTTCGAGCCGCTGCACCCTCGCTTCGCCTGCACCTGCTCGCGCCAGCGCGTCCAGGGCATGCTGCGTTCGCTGGGGCGCGAGGAGAGCGACAGCCTGATCGCCGAGCGCGGCCTGGTCGAGGTGGGTTGCGAGTTCTGCGGCCTGCAGTACCGCTTCGATGTCGTCGACATCGGCGAGATGTTCACGCCGGGTCGCGACCAGCCGCCGGCCAGCCCGGTGGTGCAGTAGGGCCGTCGCGCGGCCGTTCGCTCAGCGCCGCGCCAGCGCGCGCTCGCATTCGGGCACGCTGCAGCAGTCGCACTGCCAGCGCCGGGACGCAGCGTCGCGGTTGCGCTCGTCGAGCCGCGTGAACAGCCCGGCCGCACCCGGCACCGCCCCGCGCAGCAGCGGCGCCAGCGCGTCGACGGCGCATTCCAGCCGCGCATCGCCCTGGCCGCCGACGCGCTCGTAGGGCAGGCGATGGTCCTGCAGCAGCCCGCGCAGCAGCGCGTCCACAGGCTCGCGCACCTGAGGCCCGTCGCGCTGCAGGCCGTCGGCCACCCAGGGAATGTCGCCCGCGGTGAGCAGCGTCGCGGCCATGCGCGCATGCAGCGCCGCGGCGCGTGCGTGCAGGCTGCGGTCGCCGAAGACGATCTCGCTGTAGACCGCGGTCATCAGCGCCGTGGTGTCGCAGACGACGATGCCGTGCGTGGCCGCCGCGGCCTCGATGCGCTCGTGCTGTGCGCGCATCAGCGGCGCCTGCTCGTGCACCTGCGGCGTGCGGCCGAAGCGCTCGCACCACTCGCGCAGCAGCTCGGGCACCCAGGTGGCGCGCAGACCCGTCAGCGCGGACAGGCGCGGGGCCAAAGCGGCGGCCAGCGTGGTCTTGCCGGTGCTCTCGGCGCCGACGATGGCGATGCGCAGCGGCTCAGGCACGCGCCAGCCTCGTCCATTCACGCCAGCCGGCGACCGCCAGCACGGCGAACACCGCGTACAGCAGCACCGTCAGCCACAAGCCCTTGTAGGCGAAGAGGCCGATGCTGAAGACGTTGACCGCCACCCACAGCGGCCAGTTCTCGACGCGCTTGCGGCCGAGCAGGAACGTGGCGGTGACGCTGCCCACGGTGGGCAGCGCGTCGAGCCAGGGCACGGTGCTGTCGGTGGCATGCTTCAGGCCCAGCGCCAGCAGCGGCCAGGCCGCCAGCGTGGCGGCCGCCGCCAGCCCGCGGCTGCGCGCGCTCATCGAGCCCACGCGCAGTGCCTGGCCGTCGGCCGCGCGGCCGCGCAGCCACTGCCACCAGCCCCACAGCGCCACGGCAACGAAGAAGATCTGCAGGCTGGCCTCGCCGTAGAGCTTGCTGTCGGCGAACAGCAGGGCATACAGCAGCGAGCTGGCGATGGCCAGCGGCCAGCCTATGGGGTCGACGCGCATGTTGGCCAGCACCATCGCCACGCCGAGCCAGAAGGCCACGATCTCCAGCCAGGTGACGGGGCTGCTCCAGACGCTGAAGGCCTCGCCCAGGGCCGGGCGCAGCACGGCCAGCAGTGCGTCGAGCATGGGCCGGCGCCGCTACTTGCGGGCCGTGACCTGGACGAGGATCTCGTCAGGCTTGACCATGCCCAGCTCGGCGCGCGCCTTCTCCTCGACCATCTCCAGGCCTTCCCTGAGGTCGCTGACCTCGGCCTGCACGCGCGCATTGCGCGCCCTGGCCTGGACGTTGGCGGCGCGCTGCTCGGCCAGCTGCTTGCGCAGGCTCATCACGTAGGGCATGTTGCCCTTGCCCCACCACAGGTCGGCCTGCACCAGCAGCAGCAGCGCGGCAATGACCGGGGCGGCCCAGCGCATGGCTTACTTCAGGTTGTAGAAGGCGGCCCGGCCCGGGTAGCTGGCGACGTCGCCCAGGTCTTCCTCGATGCGCAGCAGCTGGTTGTACTTGGCGATGCGGTCGCTGCGCGACAGCGAGCCGGTCTTGATCTGCCCGGCGTTGCTGCCCACGGCGATGTCGGCGATGGTGCTGTCCTCGGTCTCGCCGCTGCGGTGGCTGATGACGTTGGTCCAGCCGGCGCGCTTGGCCATCTCGATGGCCGCGAAGGTCTCGCTGAGCGTGCCGATCTGGTTGATCTTGATGAGGATGGAGTTGGCCACGCCTTCCTTGATGCCGCGCTCGAGGATCTTGGTGTTGGTGACGAAGAGGTCGTCGCCGACGATCTGCACCTTCCTGCCCAGGCGCTCGTTGAGGTGCTTCCAGCCTTCCCAGTCGCCTTCGGACATGCCGTCCTCGATGCTGATGATGGGGTACTTGTCGACCCAGGTGGCGAGGATGTCGGTCCACTCGGGGGCCGAGAGCTGCAGGCCTTCGCCTTCGAGGTGGTACTTGCCGTCCTTGTAGAACTCGCTGGCGGCGCAGTCCAGGCCGAGCGCGATCTGCGAGCCGGCGGTGTAGCCGGCCTTGTCGATGGCCTCCAGGATGAGCTGGATGGCGGCCTCGTGGCTGGCGACGTTGGGGGCGAAGCCGCCCTCGTCGCCGACCGAGGTCGGCATGCCCTTGGCATCGATGATCTTCTTCAGCGCGTGGAAGACCTCGGCGCCGTAGCGCAGCGCTTCGCGGAAGCTGGGCGCACCGACCGGGATGATCATGAACTCCTGCAGGTCGAGCGTGTTGTTGGCGTGGGCGCCGCCGTTGATGACGTTCATCATCGGCACCGGCAGGCTCATGCGGCCCATGCCGCCGAAGTAGCGGTACAGCGGCAGGCCGGACTCTTCGGCTGCGGCGCGGGCCACGGCCATGCTCACGGCCAGCGTGGCATTGGCACCCAGGCGGCTCTTGTTCTCGGTGCCGTCGAGGTCGATCAGGGTCTTGTCGAGGAAGGACTGCTCCGACGCATCCAGGCCCAGCACCGACTCGCTGATCTCGGTGTTGATGTGCTCGACCGCGCGCAGCACGCCCTTGCCGCCGTAGCGCGCCTTGTCGCCGTCGCGCAGCTCGATGGCCTCGCGGCTGCCGGTGGAGGCGCCCGAGGGCACGGCCGCGCGGCCCATGGTGCCGGACTCCAGCAGCACGTCGCATTCGACGGTGGGGTTGCCGCGGCTGTCGAGGATCTCTCGGCCGACGATATCGACGATGGCGCTCATGCGGGTTCTCTCAGCAGTTTGGAGTTCTTGGGTGCTGCCTCAGCGGCCGAAGTCGTTTTCCAGCAGCGGCTGCGACTTGATGACGCGGTCCAGCGCCAGCAGTTGTTCGAGCAGCGCCTTCATGTGCTTCAGCGGCACGGCGTTGGGGCCGTCGCTGAGCGCATGGGCGGGGTCGGGGTGCGTTTCCATGAACAGGCCGGCCACGCCCACGGCGACTGCGGCGCGCGCCAGCACCGGCACGAACTCGCGCTGGCCGCCGCTGCTCGTGCCCTGGCCGCCGGGCAACTGCACGCTGTGGGTGGCATCGAAGACCACCGGGGCGCCGGTCTCGCGCATGATGGCCAGGCTGCGCATGTCGCTGACGAGGTTGTTGTAGCCGAAGCTCACGCCGCGCTCGCAGGCCAGGAAGCGGTCTTCCGACAGGCCGGCGTCGCGCGCTGCGGCACGGGCCTTGGCGATGACATTCTTCATGTCGTGCGGCGCCAGGAACTGGCCCTTCTTGATGTTCACCGGCTTGCCGCATTGCGCCACGGCACGGATGAAGTCGGTCTGGCGCGACAGGAAGGCCGGGGTCTGCAGCACATCGACCACGGCGGCCACGGCAGGCACCTCGGCCTCGCTGTGCACGTCGGTCAGGATGGGCACGCCCAGCTCGCGCCGCACCTGCGCCAGGATCTCCAGCCCGCGCTCCATGCCCGGGCCGCGGAAGCTCGCGCCGCTGCTGCGGTTGGCCTTGTCGTAGCTGCTCTTGAAGATGAAGGGGATGCCGAGCTCGGCGGTGATCTCCTTCAGCCGCCCGGCCACGTCCATCTGCAGCTGTTCGCTCTCGACGACGCAGGGGCCGGCGATGAGGAAGAAGGGCCGGTCGATGCCGACCTCGAACCCGCACAGCCTCACGCGACCGCCTTCACCGGCTCGGCGCGCTGCGCCTGGTGCTCCAGCGCCGCCTTGACGAAGCTGCTGAACAAGGGGTGCCCGCCCCAGGGCGTGCTCTTGAATTCGGGGTGGAACTGCACGCCCATGAACCAGGGGTGGACGGCGCGCGGCAGTTCGACGATCTCGGTCAGCTGCTCGCGCTGCGTCAGCGCCGAGATGACGAGGCCGGCCTCCTGCAGCGGCTGCAGGTAGTGCACGTTGGCCTCGTAGCGGTGGCGGTGGCGTTCCGTCACCACGGGGCCGTAGATCTCGTGCGCCAGCGTGCCGGGCTTGACGTCGCTGCTCTGCGCTCCCAGGCGCATCGTGCCGCCGAGGTCGGAGCTGGTGCTGCGCTTCTGGATGCTGCCGTCGCTGTCCTGCCATTCCTCGATGAGGGCGATGACGGGGTGCGGTGCCTCGGGCTCGAATTCGGTGCTGTTGGCGCCGGCCAGCCCCGCGACATGGCGTGCGTACTCGATGGTGGCCACCTGCATGCCCAGGCAGATGCCCAGGTAGGGCACGCGGTGCTCGCGCGCGAACTGCGCGGCGACGATCTTGCCCTCGATGCCGCGCTTGCCGAAGCCGCCGGGCACCAGGATGGCGTCGAAGTGCGCCAGCTGGCCGGCGGTGGCCGGCGTCAGCGACTCGGCGTCGACGTACTCGATCTCGACCTTGGCGTGGTTGTGGATGCCGGCGTGGCGCAGCGCCTCGTTGAGCGACTTGTAGCTGTCCGACAGATCGGTGTACTTGCCGCACATGCCGATCTTCACCGTCGCCTGCGGGTGCTCGACCTCGCTCACCAGCATGTCCCAGCGCTTGAGGTCGGCGGGCTTGGTCAGCAGCTGCAGCTTCATGCAGATCAGCTCGTCCAGGCCCTGTTCGTGCAGCAGGCGCGGCACCTTGTAGATGGTGTCGACGTCCCACATGCTGATCACGCCGTGCAGCTGCACGTTGGTGAACAGGCTGATCTTGTCGCGCTCGTCGTCGGGGATGGGGCGGTCGGCGCGGCACAGCAGCACGTCGGGCTGGATGCCGATCTCGCGCAGCTTCTGCACCGTGTGCTGGGTCGGCTTGGTCTTCAGCTCGCCTGCGGTGGCGATCCAGGGCACGTAGGTCAGGTGCACGAAGGCGCTGTTGTTGGGGCCCATGCGCAGGCTCATCTGGCGCACGGCCTCGAGGAAGGGCAGGCTTTCGATGTCGCCCACGGTGCCGCCGATCTCGACGATGGCCACGTCCAGCGCATCGCTGGCCCCGCGCTTGACGAATTCCTGGATCTCGTTGGTGACGTGCGGGATCACCTGCACCGTCTTGCCGAGGTAGTCGCCGCGGCGCTCCTTCTCGAGCACGCTCTTGTAGATCTGGCCGGTGGTGAAGTTGTTGGCCTTCTTCATCCGCGTCGTGATGAAGCGTTCGTAGTGGCCCAGGTCGAGGTCGGTCTCGGCGCCGTCGTCGGTGACGAAGACCTCACCGTGCTGGAACGGGCTCATGGTGCCCGGATCGACGTTGAGGTAGGGGTCGAGCTTGATGAGGGTGACCTTCAGGCCGCGCGACTCCAGGATGGCCGCCAGCGATGCCGCCGCAATGCCCTTTCCGAGAGAGGACACCACGCCGCCGGTCACGAAAACGAACTTGGTCATTTCATGCAGCACCCGCCGTTGCGACGAGTGCTGTGGTGGTAAAGCGTGAGTATATCGGCGGCCCCGGCGGCGCCCGCGGCGGCGCGGGGTGCCATGGCATCATCGACGCGGCGGCCGCACCAGGAGTCCCCGCTGAACCCCATGCCCACGCCCGCCGCCACGATGTCGCCCCCCGTGCAGGCGGCGATGAACCCGCGCACACGCCGACTGCTGCAGGCCGCCATCGTGCCGACGCTGCTGCTGCTGGCCTGGCCCAACGTGCTGGTGATGACGGCGCAGGCCTCCACCGGGCTCATCGAGACCTGGTGGGTGTCGCGCCTGGGCACCGCGGCCCTGGCCGGCATGGCGCTGGTGTTCCCCGGCTTCATGATGATGTCGATGCTCTCGGGCGGGGCCGTCGGCGGCGGCATCTCGGCGGCGCTGGCGCGCGCGCTCGGTGCCGGCCGCTGCGACGACGCCGACGCACTGGTGCTGCACGCCCTCGTCGTCAACGGCGCGCTGGGGCTCATCACCTCGGCGCTGTTCCTGGTTTTCGGCCGCCCGCTCTACGCGGCCATGGGCGGCGAGGGCGCCTCGCTGCAGGCCGCGCTGACCTACTCCGATGTCGTCTTCGCCGGCAACATCCTGGTCTGGCTCATGAACGCGCTGGCCAGCGTCATCCGCGGCACCGGCAACATGCTCGTGCCCTCGCTGGCCATCTGCCTGGGCGTGGTGCTGCTGGTGCCGCTGTCGCCGCTGCTCATCTTCGGCTGGGGGCCGGTGCCGGCGCTGGGCATCGCCGGCGGCGGGCTGGCCATCCTGCTGACCACGGCGCTGATGATCGCCGTGCTGGGCTGGTACATCCTGTCCGGCCGCTGTGTCGTGCGCCTGCGGCGCGTGCCGCTGCGCTGGCCGCTGTTCGCCGACATCCTTCGCGTCGGCGGCGTCGGCGCCATCAGCACGCTGCAGACCACCCTCACGGTGGCGCTGACCACGGGCCTCGTCGGTGCCCACGGCGGGCCCGATGCGGTGGCCGGCTATGGCACCGGCGCGCGGCTCGAGTACCTGCTGATCCCGCTCGTCTTCGGCCTCGGCGCGCCGATGGTGGCGATGGTCGGCACCAACATCGGCGCCGGCCAGCGCCAGCGCGCGCTGCGCATCGCGCTCACCGGGGGCGCGCTGGCCTTCGGCCTGACCGAATGCATCGGCGTCGCCGCGGCGCTGTGGCCCGAGGCCTGGCTGGGGCTGTTCGGGCACGACCCGCGCATGCTGGAGACCGGCAGCGCCTACCTGCGCGTGGTCGGGCCGGCCTACGGCTTCTTCGGCCTCGGCCTGTCCCTGTACTTCGCCTCGCAGGGCGCGGGGCGGCTGCTGTGGCCGCTGCTGGGCGGCTTCCTGCGCCTGCTCATCGCGGTCGGTGGCGGCTGGCTGGTGCTGTCCGCCACGGGCTCGCTGCGCGCGGCCTTCGTCGCGCTGGCCGTGGCGCTGGTGACCTACGGCGTCACCGTCGCCGGCGCCATCGCCGCGGGCGCCTGGTTCAGGAGCCGCTGAGCCCTCGGTTACCATCGCCGCGCTTGCACCAGGTGCCTGCCGTCCACGTTGAAGGGCGGCGGGTTCAACGGGAAGCCGGTGCGGGACGTTCGAGAACCGTCGAACCCCCCATTCCGGCGCTGCCCCCGCAACGGTCAGCGAGGAGCGTGCTGCACGACAAGCCACTGGTCCGAGGTCGGACTGGGAAGGCGCAGCAGGCTTCCGACAGCGGCAACGCCGCCATCGGCACTCGCGAGCCCGGATACCGGCCTGCTGCATGGGAAGCCGGCGTTGCGGTGGGCAGCGCAGGGATGGCGACGGGCCGCGCAGGCGGCCGTTCGCGTGTCTGCTGCGGGTTCGGGCAAGGCCGGCGTGGTTCACGCTGGGCCGCACGGGGTGTGCGGCTGGAGGCCCGTCCTTGTCCGCTTTCCGTCTTCGTGCCGCGCCTGTCGCGGCCATCGTCCTCACGTCCCTCACCTTTCTCGCCGCGCGCGCGCAGACCGCGCCGCCGCAGTCCGTCGTCGTCACCGGCGCCCGCGTGCCGCTGGCCAGCGACCAGCTCGCCGCCGACGTCGTCGTCATCAGCGCCGAGACGCTGCGCAGCACCAGCGCCGATTCGCTGGCCGACGTGCTGCGGCGCGAGGCCGGCATGCAGATCTCGCGCACCGGCGGCCCCGGGCAGGGCACCGGCATCTTCATCCGCGGCGCCACCTCGCAGCAGACGGTGGTGCTGATCGACGGCGTGCGCGTCGGCTCCGACACGCTGGGCTTCGCGGCGCTGGAGTCGGTGCCGCTGGCGCAGGTCGACCACATCGAGATCCTGCGCGGCCCCGGCTCCAGCCTCTACGGCGCCGACGCCGTCGGCGGCGTGGTGCAGGTCTTCACCAAGGCCGGCACGGGCGGCCCGAAAGCCGAGCTGCGCGCCGCCGTCGGCGGCTACGGCAGCCAGGAATACTCGGGCGGCCTGCGCGGCAGCAGCGGCGCCTGGGACTATGCCGCGACGGCGGCCAGCGAGAAGAGCCGCGGTGTCTCGGCGCTGGGGCCGAACGACCCCTACGGCAACTACAACCCCGATCGCGACGGCTATGCGCTGGCGAGCGGCCAGCTGCGCATCGGCCTGCGGCCGGCGGCCGACCAGCGCATCGGCCTGACGCTGGTGCGCAACCACATCAGCGCCCAGTACGACTCCAGCGAGTACCTGCCGCCGCTGTACCAGCAGAACAGCGCGCCCGACTTCCGCAACCACCAGACCACCGAGGTCGCCGCAGTGGACTGGCGCGGTGCGCTGGCCGCGGGCCTGAGCGGCAGCGCGCGGCTGTCCAGCAGCGCCGACGACGACTTCACCGGCGCCGATGCCCTGTCCACCTTCCGCACCACGCGGCAGCAGGCCAGCGCGCAGCTGGCGTGGCAGGCGGGGATGCTGGGCCAGCTCGTGGGCGCGCTGGAGCACAGCCGCGACGCAGGCCGATCCAGCGACTACACCGGCCCGGTGTCGCGCCGCACCACCGCGGTGATGGCCGAGCTCACCGGTGCGGCGGCCGGCTGGTCGTGGCAGGGCGACTTGCGGCGCGACGACAACTCCGACTTCGGTGCCGTCACCACCGGCAGCCTGGGCGGGGGCTATGTGCTGCGGCCCGGGCTGAGGCTGCGCCTGCAGGCCGGCACGACCTTCCGCGCGCCCAGCTACAACGACCTGTACTACCCCGGCTACGGCGTGGCCACGCTGCAGCCCGAGCATGGCCGCAGCGCGGAAGTCGGCCTGGCCTGGCGCACGGCGGCCAGCGAGGCTTCGCTGACGGTCTTCCGCAACGCGGTGCGCAACCTCATCGGCTACCAGCCCGACCCCGCGCAGTGCCCGCCCGGGCCGGCCTACCTGTACGGCTGCGCCGGCAACACCAGCCGCGCGCGGCTGCAGGGGGCCACGCTGGCGGGGGCGCAGCGCGCAGGGGCCTGGTCGTTCAAGGCGCAGCTGGACTTCCTGGCCGCCAACGACGAGGCCACCGGCGCCCGGCTGCCGCGCCGCGCCGCGCACCAGGGCACGCTGGGCGCCGACTGG
>CAIWPS010000854.1 GCA_903914615.1 uncultured beta proteobacterium
CGGCGGGCAGGGAGCAGGCTGGAGTTCGCGGTGGCGTGCCATGGCGGCAAGCATAACTGCCGCCCTCTACGACGCGTCCTCCGGGTCGGCATGCGTTGCAGCCGCGTGGGCGACGCGTGGGCGTGGCGCTGACGAACCGGTGCCAGCGCGGCTCAGCGGTTCAGCGCCCCATCAGCCCCAGCACGGCCGCGACGGTGGCGCCCAGCAGCGGCAGCGTGGCCAGCGTGGCCAGACGGGGCTGCGCGGCCGCGCGCGCCAGCGGGGCCTCGGCCGCGAGCAGGTCTTCGGCAAAACCTTCGCTGCGGAAGCACTGCGGCAGCGTGTCGGGCCACTCGAACTCGGCCGAACCGTCGCGGCGGCGGTCTTCGGGGCGCTGGCGGGGAAAACGGGGCTGGTTCATGGTGACCTCGATTCCGGCGGGGCCGAAAGGGACGACGGCGCCCCTGGCATACGCGGCAGTGTGCAGACTGGATGTGGCAGCAGTATGAAAGCCCGGGCGCGCCGTCGCATCGTGCATAGTGTGGACATGCCCACCACCCTGGACGGCCAGCTCGTCGTCGCCATCTCGTCGCGCGCGCTGTTCGACTTCGAGGAAGAGAACCGCGTCTTCGAGGCTGGCGACGACCGCGCCTACATGCAGCTGCAGCTGCAGCGCGTGGAGCAGCCGGCGCAGCCGGGCGTGGCCTTCTCGCTGGTCAAGAAGCTGCTGGCCTTCAACGACGAGCGGCCGCGCGTGGAGGTGGTGATCCTGTCGCGCAACGACCCCGTCTCGGGGCTGCGCGTGTTCCGCTCGGCGCAGCACTTCGGGCTGCCGGTGCAGCGCGGCGTGTTCACGCGCGGGCAGCCGCCGTGGCGCTACCTGCGGCCCCTGGCGGCCAACCTGTTCCTGTCCACCAACGAAGCCGACGTGCGCTCGGCACTGGGCGCCGGCGTGCCGGCGGCGCGGGTCTACCCGCAGAGCGCGCATGCCTCGGCCGCCCACCCGGCCGAGGTGCGCATCGCCTTCGACGGCGACGCCGTGCTCTTCTCCGACGAGGCCGAACGCGTCTTCCAGGCCAGCGGCCTGGCCGCCTTCCAGAGCCACGAGAGCGAACGTGCCGCCACGCCGCTGGCGCCCGGCCCCTTCAAGCCGCTGCTGGAGGCGCTGCACCGCCTGCAGCGCGAACCGGTGGCCGGCATGCGGCTTCGCACGGCGCTGGTCACCGCACGCAGCGCCCCGGCGCACGAGCGCGCCATCCGCACCCTGCTGTCGTGGCAGATCGAGGTCGACGAGGCGATGTTCCTGGGCGGACTGGCCAAGGGCACCTTCCTGCGCGAGTTCGAGCCCGACTTCTTCTTCGACGACCAGACCGGGCATATCGAGAACGCCGCCGTGCATGTGCCGGCGGGGCACGTGGCCAGCGGCGTCAGCAACCCGCCGCGCTGAAGGCCAAGCCCGGGTCGCACCGTGCACCCCTGTGCCGTCACGCCGGCAGACGCTAGATTCGGGACCATGGGCGAACTGACCGTGCTCTTCGCGCAGGCCGGCGCCGGCGACGCGCAGGCCTTCGACCGCATCTTCACGCTGCTCTACCCCGAGCTGGAAGCGATGGCGCGCAGCCGGCTGCGCCGGGGCGAACGCGTGACCCTGGCCGACACCGGCGCGCTGGTGCACGAAAGCTGGCTGCGGCTGCAGCACGCCGGCACGCTGGCCTTCGAGAACCGCGGTCACTTCCTGGCTCACGCGGCGCGCGTGATGCGTTCGGTCATCACCGACATCGCGCGGCGCAGCTTGGCCGAGCGCCGCGGCGGCGACCTCGCCAAGGTCACGCTGGACACCGCCATCGGCGACGCCGTGGCCGCCGCCGGCCCCGACGTGCTGGACGTGGCCGAGGCCATCGACGCCCTGGCCACCCTCGACCCGCGCCTGGCGC
>CAIWPS010000855.1 GCA_903914615.1 uncultured beta proteobacterium
AGCAGGGGCAGGGCGGTCAGCGGCCCGCCCAGCATCAGCCAGCCGATCTGGCTGGCCGGGCCGTGCAGCAGCACGCCGCCGTGCGTGGTCGTCCACCAGGCCAGCGCCGGCAGCACCAGCGGCGCCAGCAGCAGGTTCTCCAGCGCCAGGCCTTCCAGCGCACCCAGTGGCGCGGTCTTGCGGATGAGGCCGTAGAGGCCGAAGCTGAAGGCCAGCGCCAGCGCGATCCACGGCGGCCGCCCCGCCTGCCAGGTCAGCCACAGCACGCCGGCGGCGGCCAGGGCCACGGCCACCCACTGCACTCGCCGCAGCCGCTCGCGCAGCGCCACCACGCCCAGCAGCACGTTGACCAGCGGGTTGATGAAGTAGCCCAGGCTGGCCTCGACGACATGGCCGGTCTGCACCGCCAGCACGTAGACCATCCAGTTGCACGACAGCAGCAGCGCGCTGGCGGTGAACAGGGCCAGCCGCCGCGGCTGGCGCAGGGTCTGCCCCAGCCAGGCCCAGCGCCGCTGCCAGGCCAGCACGCCCAGCACGAACAGCAGCGACCAGGCCGAGCGGTGCAGCACCACCTCCAGCGGCGAGACGCCGGCGATGAGGTGGAAGTACAGCGGGAAGAGGCCCCAGGTGCTGAAGGCGAGGGCGGCGTAGACGAGGCCGGTGCGCATGAACGCCGCGATTGTCGCCGCGGCGCGCATGGCCTTCAGTGCAGGTCGCCGTCGACGTAGTACCAGCGGCCGCCTTCGCGCACGAAGCGGCTGGTCTCGTGCAGCCGCGTGGCGCGGCCGCCCTGCTTGCTGCGGGCGACGAATTCCACCGTCGCGTGGTTCTCATCCTCGACCTTGCTGCGCCTGATTTCCAGCCCCAGCCAGCGCACGTTCGGGCCGAAGCGCAGCGGCTCGGCCAGGCGCGTGCCCGGGTGCCAGGTGTCGCGCAGGTAGTCGGCCAGGCCCAGCACGTAGGCGCTGTAGCGCGAGCGCATCAGCGCCTGCGCGTCCGGCGCCTGCAGCTGCAGCGGCCCGGCATGCCAGCGGCCGCAGCAGGCGGCGTAGGCCCGGCCAGTGCCGCAGGGGCAGGGGGTGTCGTTCATGGCATGCGGGGTGGCTGGCTACACTGCCGCGCATTCTGTTCCCGGAGACCCGTGATGCTCGACCCCCAAGCCCGCGCCCTCATCGAACTGATGGTGCAGCGCCAGGTGCCGCCGGTGCACACGCTGAGCCCGGCCGACGCGCGCCGCATGTACCTCGAGCGCCGCTTCTACACCCAGCCCGAGCCGCCCGCGGTGGCCGAGGTGCGCGCGCTGCAGACCGACGGCGGCGTGCCGCTGCGCCTGTACCGGCCGGCCGGCAACGCCGCGCTGCCGGTGCTGGTGTACTTCCACGGCGGCGGCTGGGTCATCGGCGACCTGGACACCCACGACGTGCTGTGCCGCCAGCTCAGCGTGGCCGCGGGTGCGGCGGTGGTCTCGGTGGACTACCGGCTGGCACCCGAGCATGCGTTCCCCGCTGCCGTGGACGACTGTGTGGCCGCAACGCGCTGGGTGCGCGCGCAGGCCGCCGCGCTGGGGCTGGACCCGGCACGGCTGGCCGTGGGTGGCGACAGCGCCGGCGGCAACCTGGCCGCCGTCGTCTGCATTGCACTGCGCGATGCCGGCGAGGCCCAGCCCGCGGCGCAGCTGCTGATCTACCCGGCCACGGACCAGCGCGCGCTGGCGCCTTCGCACACGGCCAACGGCCAGGGCTACCTGCTCACCAGCGACAGCATCCGGTACTACCGCAGCCGCTACCTGCCCGAGCCGTTGCAATGGTCCGACTGGCGCGCCTCGCCCCTGCTGGCCGCAGACCACAGCCGCCTGCCGCCGGCGCTGGTGCTCACCGCCGGCTACGACCCGCTGCGCGACGAGGGCCGGCAGTACGCCGACGCGCTCTCCGCGGCAGGCAACCGCGTGCAGTACCTGTGCTTCGAGCGCCAGGTGCACGGCTTCATCACCATGAGCCGCATCCTCGACGAAGCCCGCACGGCCGTGGCGGTGTGCGGCGCCTGGCTGCGCGACGCCCTCACGCCGGCTGCCTGAGGTATTCGCGGAAGGTGGCGAAGAGCCACGAACGCATGCCCACCACCACCGTGTAGGCGCGCTTGTCGGCGGCCGGCAGCTTCAGGTCGGCCTGCTGCTGCTGCGCGAAGTCCTGCACCAGGCGCTGCAAGCGGTCGTTGAAGAGCGCGGCCTGGCCGGCGCTGATCTGGCCATGCACCAGCAGCAGCAGTTCGCCGGGGCCGTCGAAGCCGCCGCTGAAGTAGTCGGCCACCGCGTGCTCGCGGAAGAACTGCATCACCGGGCCGTCGGGCAGCCAGCGGAAGGTCTTGTCGATCTTCAGCCGGTAATGCTGGTTGGCCCGCAGCTCGATGATGCCCAGCTGGTCCAGCGCCAGCAGGCAGGCCACGGCCTGCGGGCGGCTCAGGCTGTAGGTCTGCACGATCTGCTCCAGCGACCACTGGCTCAGTGCGCAGATGGCGGTGAGCAGCAGCCGCGGGTCGGCCACCACGGCGCGCTCCTGCGCCAGCGTGAGTTCGCTGCGCAGCGGTGTCGCCTGTGCCACCTGGCGCGCCAGGTCGGCGAAGTCCATCTTCAGCACCGCCAGCACCTGGTCGATGCGCGACAGCGGCATGTCGCCGCGCGCGAACACCCGCTTGATGCTGGACTCGGCCAGGCCGAGCGCCCGGGCGAGGTCGGCGTAGGTGAGGCCGGCGCGCCGCAGTTCGGCCTTCAGCGCCTTCACGAGGTCTTGCGTGCTGCTCATGGGGTGGGCCTCAAAAGTATCGTTTGAAGATACCAGAAGGCCGGCATCGTGCGCCGCCCCCAGGAGGGATGGATACCGATCGCGGAAGTCGTGACGATGGCGCCGCGGTGATGCCGTGGCCCGTCCCGGGCCCGACAGCGCCGCCCAACCCGCAGGAGAAAGCCATGCGTTCATGCAAGACCCTGGTCCTGGCCGGCGCCCTGGCGCTGGCCTTCGCCGCCCCGGCGCACGCGCACCGCGACGGCTCGGAAGCCAGCCGCCTGTCGATGCTGCCGATCGCCATCTCGGTGGCCGTGCCGGTGGCGGTGCTGGCCTCGAGCGCCGCCTACACCGTGGTCGCCGTGGAAGCGGTGTCCGACGGCACCCGCTGGGTGCTCGAGCGCGCGGCCGACGGATCGCGCGCCAGCGTCGTCGTCAGCGGCCAGGTCGCCGGCGGGCTGTCGGTGGCCGCGGGCACGGCGCTCGCCGTCACGGCGTGCAGCGCAGGGTGGGTGCTCTCGGCCGCAGGCCAGGCCGTCGCCTTCATCCCCAATGAAGTCGGCAAGGCGCTGCTGCACAACGAGCGGGTGACGCCGTGAGCGCGCTGCTGCAGAAGTGGCGCGCAGCGCTGGCCGCGTTGGCGCTGGCGCTGGCGCTCGCGCCGGCCCACGCGGGGCGCGACTGCGAGGCCCACCTGCCCACCGTGGCCAGCGTGCGCCAGGGCCTGGAACTGGCCACGCGCACCGCACAGGCGCTGGACGCCAGCGGCGCGCAGGTGGTGGTGCTGGCGCGCGCGGGGCAGGACCTGTCGAAGTACGGCCTGCAGTGGTCGCACCTGGGCTTTGCCTATCGCGAAGGCGGCCCGGGCAGCCCCTGGCGCGTCGTCCACAAGCTCAACCAGTGCGGCGCTGCCTCCGCCGACCTGTGGCGCCAGGGCCTGGGCGAGTTCTTCATGGACGACCCCTGGCGCTACCTCGCTGCGGTGGCCGTGCCCACGCCCGAGGTGCAGGCGCGGCTGCTGCCGCTGCTGCGCGACAACGTGCAGGTCGCCCGCCTGCACGAGAGCGCCTACAGCATGGTCGCCTACCCCTGGGCGCAGACCTACCAGCAGAGCAACCAGTGGGCCATCGAGACCCTGGCCTGGGCGATGGAGCCCGGCGCCGACAGCCGCGAGCGCGCCCAGGCCTGGCTGCGCTTCAAGGGCTACGAGCCCACCGTGCTGCACCTGGACGCGCTGACCCGCCTGGGCGCGCGCATCGCCAAGGCCAACGTGGCCTTCGACGACCACCCGAACGCGAAGCGCTTCAGCGACCGCATCGAGACCGTCACCGCCGATTCGGTCTTCGCCTGGCTGCAGCGTGCCGGGCTGGCGGCGCCGGCACAGGTGGTGAGATAGTCATGTCCACGATGCAACATCCCAACCAGTTCGCCCTGCTGGCGCAGCGGCGCTTCGCGCCCTTCTTCTGGGTGCAGTTCCTGGGCGCCGGCAACGACAACCTCTTCAAGTTCGCCTTCACCGTGATGGTGACCTACCAGCTGCAGGTGGCGTGGCTGCCGCCGGCGCTGGCCGGGCTGGTCATCGGCGCGCTCTTCATCCTGCCCTTCGTGCTCTTCTCGGCCACCAGCGGGCAGCTCGCCGACAAGCTGGAGAAGACGGTGCTGATCCGCTTCGTCAAGTGGCTCGAGATCGCCATCATGGCGCTCGCCGGCTGGGGCTTCGTGCAGGCCAACGTGGTGGCACTGCTGGCCTGCGTGGCGCTGATGGGCCTGCATTCCACGCTCTTCGGGCCGGTGAAGTTCGCCTACCTGCCGCAGCACCTGAACGAGCGCGAGCTCACCGGCGGCAACGGCATGGTCGAGATGGGCACCTTCGTGGCCATCCTGCTCGGCCAGGTCGCAGGCGGGCTGCTCATCGCCATCCCCGGCAGCGGCGCGCACGACGTGGCCTGGGCCTGCGTGGCGGTGGCGGTGCTGGGCCGCATCGTGGCGCAGGCCGTGCCGCGCTCGCCGGCCACCGACCCGCAGCTGAAGATCAACTGGAACCCCGTCAGCGAGACCTGGCGCAACCTGAAGCTGGCGCACGAAAGCGTGGCCGTGTTCCGCTCGCTGCTGGGCATCTCGTGGATGTGGTTCTTCGGCGCGGTGTTCCTGTCGATGTTCCCGGCCTTCGCGCACGACGTGCTGCATGGCGACGAGCAGGTCGCCTCGCTGCTGCTGGTGGTGTTCTCGGTCGGCATCGGCATCGGCTCGCTGCTGTGCGAGATGCTCAGCAAGCGCCATGTCGAGATCGGCCTGGTGCCGATGGGCGCCATCGGCATGAGCGTGTTCGCCATCGACCTGTACTTCGCCTCGCGCGCACTGCCGCCGGCGGCCAACCTCGCGGTGGGCGACTTCCTGGCGCGGCCGGCGCACTGGCGCGTCATCGCCGACCTCGGCCTGCTGTCGCTGTTCGCCGGCATCTACAGCGTGCCGATGTACGCGCGCATCCAGCTGCGCAGCCAGCCCACGCACCGGGCGCGCATCATCGCCGCCAACAACATCCTCAACGCCCTGTTCATGATCGTCAGCGCGTTGGGTGTCGGCGTGCTGC
>CAIWPS010000856.1 GCA_903914615.1 uncultured beta proteobacterium
CCGTGCTGTGCGCTCTGGGCAGCGCGGTGCTCTATGCCTGGGTGAATCCGCTGACCATGTGGCTCACCTTCGCCACTTTCGTCGGCTATGCCGTGGTCTACACCGTGGTGCTCAAGCCGCTGACGCCGCAGAACATCGTCATCGGCGGCGCGTCGGGCGCGATGCCGCCGGTGCTGGGCTGGGCGGCGATGACGGGCGACGTCGGGCCCGAGGCGCTGATGCTGTGCCTGATCATCTTCCTGTGGACGCCGCCGCACTTCTGGGCCCTGGCGCTGTACCGCGCCGAGGACTACCGCAAGGCCGGCCTGCCGATGCTGCCCATCACCCACGGCCCCGAGTTCACGCGGCTGCAGGTGCTGCTGTACACGCTGGTGCTGTTCGCGGCCACGCTGCTGCCCTTCGTCTACGGCATGAGTGGCTGGATCTACCTCGTCGCCGCGGTGGCGCTGGGCGGGGTCTTCATTGCCTACGCCTGGCAGCTGTGGCGCGACTACAGCGACGCGCTGGCGCGGCGCACCTTCCGCTTCTCCATCTGGCATCTCTCGCTGCTGTTCGCGGCGCTGCTGCTGGACCACTACCTCGGACCATGGCTCATCGACGTCGTCAGCTGATCACCCTTGCGTTGCTGCCGTTGTGGCTGGCGGCGTGCGACAAGGCCGCCGCGCCGCCGCCGCAGTTCAACGCCATCGACATCACCGGCGCCGAGTACGCGCGCGACTTCGACCTGCCGGATGCCGACGGCCAGCGGCGGCGCCTGGCCGACTTCAAGGGCAAGGTGACGGTGGTCTTCTTCGGCTACACGCAGTGCCCCGACGTCTGCCCGACAACGATGCTGGAACTGGCCGAAGTGAAGAAGGCGCTGGGCGCCGACGGCGCACGCGTGCAGGGCGTCTTCGTCACCATCGACCCTGAACGCGACACGGCGCAGGTGCTCAAGGCCTACGTCACCAACTTCAGCCCCGACTTCATCGCCCTGCGCGGCAGCGACGAGGAGACCAAGGCGGTGGCCAAGCAGTTCAAGGTCTACTACGCGAAGGTGCCGGGCAAGACCGAGGCCAGCTACACCATGGACCACACGGCGGGCAGCTATGTCTTCGACAGCCAGGGCCACATCCGGCTGTTCACGCGCTACGGCAGCGGCGCCGAGGCGCTGAAGCACGACCTGCAGTTGCTGCTGGCGGCGCCCTGAAACGGGCAGCGGCCCCGCAGGGCCGCTGAGCGCGGGCGCGGAGGGGACCTACGCGGTCTCGAGTTCCTTGCGCATCTTCTTCAGCGCCGCGACCTCGATCTGGCGGATGCGTTCGGCGCTGACGCCATACACCGCGGCCAGTTCGTGCAGCGTCATGCCGCCCGAAGCGTCGTCGTTGACCTTCAGCCAGCGCTCCTCGACGATGCGGCGGCTGCGTTCGTCCAGCACGCCCAGTGCCTGAGCGATACCGTCGCCCTGGAGCCAGTCGCGCTGGCGGGCTTCGATCCGCCGCGTCGGCTCGCTGCTGTCATCGGCCAGGTAGGCGATGGGGGCGTAGCTCTCCTCGCCGTCGTCGTTCTGCGGCTCCAGCGCCACGTCGCCGCCCGACAAGCGGGTTTCCATCTCGATGACTTCCTCGGGCTTGACGTTGAGCTCGTGAGCCATCGTCGCCACCTCGGCTGGCGTGAGCGTGCTGCGGTGGGTGTCGGCGTCCAGCGCGTCGCTCTTCATGCCCTGCTTCATCGAGCGCAGGTTGAAGAACAATTTGCGCTGAGCCTTGGTCGTGGCCACCTTGACCATGCGCCAGTTCTTCAGGATGTACTCGTGGATCTCGGCCTTGATCCAGTGCAGCGCGTAGCTCACCAGGCGCACGCCCTGCTCGGGGTCGAAGCGGCGCACCGCCTTCATCAGGCCGACATTGCCTTCCTGGATCAGGTCGCCCTGCGGCAGGCCGTAGCCCATGTACTGGCGCGACACCGACACCACCAGGCGCAGGTGCGACAGCACCAGCCGCCCGGCGGCCTGAAGATCGCCCTTGTCGCGCAAGGCGCGCGCCAGGTCGGCTTCCTCGGTGTGGGTCAGCATGGGCATGCGGTTCACGGCCGAGACGTAGGCGTCCAGGTCGCCCAGCGAAGGCACCATGGCCCAGGGGTCGCGGACGGAAAGGGCAGTCGTGGCGGTAGCGTTCATGCGGTCTGTGATACCTCGGAAGGGATCGAGTTCCATGCATATTAGCACTCTCGTGTCGAGAGTGCTTGCGCGGCCCCGTCAATCTTCCACGCCACCGCGCTGCTTGGCTCCATAGAGCATATTACGACAGTGTGTACTAACTGATATGAATTGCGTCTTCGCGCCGCGCCCGGCCCAGCACCCAGGTGGCCGCGGGCCCCAGCTGGGCGAACAGCGCCGCCAGCGGCGCCCAGGGCCAGGCCGAGATCAGGCAGTAGGCGGTGGCCGCCCAGCCCAGCGTGGTGACGGTCTCCAGCAGCCCCAGCAACAGCGATCCCTGCATGCGCTTCTTCATCTCGCGGCGGTCACCGCGCCGCGGGTAGCCCACCTGCAGCGCGCCGGCCGCCAGCGTGCCGCCCCCGGCGCAGAGCGCGAACACGAAGGCCAGCCAGGCGTCGTTGACGATCAGCAGGACCAGCAGCGGGCTCACCAGCAGCCATACCGGCAGCAGCGCCGCCGCCACCTTCAGCCAGCGCACCCTGGCGCCGTCCACCGGCGCGGTGCCGATGAGCTCGGGCGCGTCCTCGGCGGCGACGGTGATCCATGACAGGCTGCCGGCCAGGGACGTGGACAGCAGCACTGCACCCGGCACGATGACCGCCAGCGTCGACTGGTGGCGCAGGCCCATCAGCATCAGCGGTGCCAGGTACAGCGTCTGCAGCAGGGTCTGCGAGATGAGCTGAGGGTCGCGCCGGATCAGCCGCCATTCCTTGGCCAGCACATTGCGCCACAGGCCGGCACGCAGACGCAGGCGGCCCGTCGCCGCTGGCACGGCGCTGCGCAGGGCGCTGCCG
>CAIWPS010000857.1 GCA_903914615.1 uncultured beta proteobacterium
CGCATGGGGCGCGATTCTCGTCCCTGCAGGCCAGTCCCATGCGATGGCTACACTGCCCGCGATGAGCGACCGCGCCCCCGACCCCCGTGCCCTGGAGCTGATGGCCTTCTGCCGCCAGGGCGCGCTGGTGCAGGCGCGCTGGCCGCAGGCGCTGATGCCGCGCCTGGCCGAGAGCCTGGCCGGCCCGCCGGGCGATGCCGTGGCCGTCTGCAGCGCCCAGGGCAGCCTGCGCCCGGTTGCCGGCGGCGAGGCCGAGGTCTGGCTGCACCTGCAGGGGCACGCCGCCGTCGAGCTGCAGTGCCAGCGCTGCCTGCAGACGATGAGCGAACCGCTGCAGGTGGACCGACGCCTGCGCTTCGTGCGCGGCGAGGACGATGCCGCGCGGCTGGACGAGGAGAGCGAGGACGACGTGCTCGCCCTGCCGCCGCGGCTGGACCTGCTGGCGCTGTTCGAGGACGAGCTGATCCTGGCCCTGCCCATCGTGCCCCGCCACGGGGTCTGCCCGGCGCCGCTGCGCCCGCTGGCCGAAGCGGACGAGGACGCCGACGATGCCGCCCCGCACCCCTTTGCGGCCCTGGCGGCCTTGCGTGGCGGCCCGCCACGCGGCGGCGGCTGAGCTGGGCTGCCCGGATTCACCCTCGGGTGCTATACTGCTGGGCTTTGCGGAGGGTGGCCCTTCGCAGTTCAATCGCGTTTGCGTCGCACTTCGACCCGTCAGCGCGGGCGGCCCAAGACAGCCGCCCGGCGCCGGAATGACGAAGGCGACCCCAGGAGAACCCCATGGCCGTCCAGCAAAACAAGAAGTCGCCTTCCAAGCGCGGCATGCACCGTTCGCACAACGCGGTGGCCGCGCCGGGCATCGGCATCGAGCCGAACACCGGTGAAGTGCACCTGCGCCACCACATCAGCCCGACCGGTTTCTACCGCGGCCGCAAGGTCCTGAAGACCAAGGCCGACGCCTGATCGTCGTCCACGGGCCGGTACCCGGCCTGCCATCGGCAGGCGCTGTGCGGCCCGCTGCGGGCTGAACCCCCGGCCCGCGAACCCCGCCGCCCCCGCCACCGCACGTGTCGCCTTCCGCCGCGCCCGCGCCGCTCTCCCGGGTCCGCATCGCCGTGGACTGCATGGGCGGCGACCACGGTGCCGCGGTCATCCTGCCCGCTTGCCGGGCCTTCCTCGACACCCACCCCCAGGCTGAACTGCTGCTGGTGGGCACGGCCCAGGCCCTGGCCGCGGCGGCCGGCCTGCCGCGCAGCACCTGCATCGTCGCCACCGAGGTGGTGGCCATGGACGACGCCGTCGAGGTGGCGCTGCGCAAGAAGCGCGACTCGTCGATGCGCGTGGCCCTCCAGCAGCTCAAGCCGGGCGCCGAAGGTGCCGAGCCCGCGCACGCCTGCGTCTCGGCCGGCAACACCGGCGCGCTGATGGCCGTGGCGCGCTATGTGCTGAAGACCATGGACGGCATCGACCGCCCGGCCATCGCCACCGTCATGCCCAACCGCGCCGACGGCTACACCACCGTGCTCGACCTCGGCGCCAACGTCGACTGCACGCCCGAGCAGCTGCTGCAGTTTGCCGTGCTGGGCAGCGCGCTGGTGGCTGCGGTGGACGGCAAGGAAGACCCCAGCGTGGGCCTGCTCAACATCGGCGAAGAGGTCATCAAGGGCAGCGACACCATCAAGCGCGCCGGAGAGCTGCTGCGCGCAGCCGGCGAAGGCGGGCACATCAACTTCCACGGCAACGTCGAGGGCAACGACATCTTCAAGGGCACGGTGGACATCGTCGTCTGCGACGGCTTCGTCGGCAACGTGCTGCTCAAGACCAGCGAAGGCCTGGCGACGATGCTGGGCGACTTCATCAAGCAGGAGTTCACCCGCGGCCTCTACAGCAAGCTGGCGGCGCTGGTGGCGCTGCCGGTGCTCAAGCGCTTCAAGCACCGCGTCGACCCGCGGCGCTACAACGGCGCGGCGCTGCTGGGCCTGCGCGGCCTCGTCTTCAAGAGCCACGGCTCGGCCGATGCCTACGCCTTCGAGCAGGCGCTGGCGCGGGCGTATGATGCCGCGCGCAACCGGCTCCTGGACCGCGTGCACGACCGCATCGGTCCCA
>CAIWPS010000858.1 GCA_903914615.1 uncultured beta proteobacterium
CCCTTCAGGATGGCGAGGTGGCCCTCGGCGTAGAGCGCCTGGGGCACGGTGCGGATGACCTCCTGGTCGGCGCGCGGCAGGTCGGGCACGTCGGCCAGGTTCTCGGCCACCGTCTTGCCGGTGATGGTGATGCAGTCGCCGTGCAGCAACCCGGCATTGAGCAGCACCTTCATCACCTGCGGGATGCCGCCGGCATGGTGCAGGTCGATGGCCAGGAAGCGGCCGCTGGGCTTCAGGTCGCACAGCACCGGCGTGCGGCGGCGCACGCGCTCGAAGTCGTCGATGGTCCATTCGACCTCGGCGGCATGGGCGATGGCCAGGAAGTGCAGCACGGCGTTGGTGCTGCCGCCGGTGGCCATGATCACCGCCACGGCGTTCTCGATGCTCTTGCGGGTGACGATGTCGCGAGGCTTCAGGTCGGCCTTCACCGCTTCCACCAGCGCCCGTGCCGCGGCCTGGGTGTGGGCGACGATGGGGTCCTCGACGTTGGCCATGGTGCTGGCATAGGGCAGGCTCATTCCCAGGGCCTCGAAGGCGCTGCTCATGGTGTTGGCGGTGTACATGCCGCCGCAGCTGCCGCTGCCGGGAATCGCGCGGCGCTCGATCTGGCAGAAGTCTTCCTCGGCCATTTTCCCGGCGCTGAACTGGCCCACGGCCTCGAAGACGCTGACGATGTTCAGGTCCTGGCCCTTGTAGCGGCCGGGCAGGATGGTGCCGCCGTAGACGTAGATGGCCGGCACGTTGGCGCGCAGCATGCCCATCATGCCGCCGGGCATGTTCTTGTCGCAGCCGCCGATGACGAGCACGCCGTCCATCCACTGGCCGCCGACGCAGGTCTCGACGCAGTCGGCGATGACCTCGCGCGAGACCAGGCTGTACTTCATGCCCTCGGTGCCCATGGCCATGCCGTCGGAAATCGTCGGCGTGCCGAAGACCTGCGGGTTGGCGCCGGCTTCCTTCAGCGCCCCGATGGCGGCGTCGGCCAGCTTCTGCAGCCCCGAGTTGCAGGGCGTGATCGTGCTGTGGCCGTTGGCCACGCCGATCATGGGCTTGCCGAAGTCGCCTTCGGTGTAGCCCATGGCGTAGTACATGCTGCGGTTGGGGGCGCGGGCCACGCCCTCGGTGATGTTCCTGCTTCTGCGGTTGTGGCTCATGTCTTTTCTCCTGGCCGGCGAGTTTATCGGGACGCCCGCGGGGCAGGACACAATCGCGCACCTTAGCTGGAGTCCCCCTGATGCTCGTGCATCCGCAGTTCAACCCGGTAGCGCTGTCGCTCGGCCCGGTGCAGATCCATTGGTACGGCCTGACCTACCTGGCCGCCTTCATGCTGTTCCTGTTCCTGGCCAAGCGCCGCGTGCAGCTGCCGCAGTACGCGAACGTGGGCTGGACGCAGCGCGACGTGGAGGACATGCTGTTCTACGGCGTATTGGGTGTCGTCGTCGGCGGGCGGCTGGGTTACGCGCTGTTCTACAAGCCCGGCGAGTACCTGAGCCACCCGCTGGAAATCCTGATGGTCTGGAAGGGCGGCATGTCCTTTCACGGCGGCCTGGTGGGCGTGATTGCCGCCATGGCGCTGTTTGCCCGCGCCAAGGGCCGCTCCTTCCTGGAAGTGATGGATGTGGTGGCGCCCTGCGTGCCGACCGGTCTGGCGGCCGGCCGCGTCGGCAACTTCATCAACGGCGAGCTCTGGGGCCGCGTTGCCGACCCGTCGCTGCCCTGGGCCATGGTCTTCCCGCAGAGCGGCAGCATGATTCCGCGCCACCCCTCGCAGGTCTACCAGTTCCTGCTCGAAGGCATGCTGCTGTTCGTGCTGCTGTGGTGGTACGGGCAGAAGAAGCGCGGTACCGGGCAGGTCGCCGCCGCCTTCGTCTTCGGCTACGGCGTGCTGCGTTTCGCGGCAGAGTACTTCCGTGAGCCCGACGCCTTCCTGGGCATCCTCGCCTTGGGCATGAGCATGGGGCAGTGGCTGTGCGTGCCGATGATCGTCATCGGCGCCAGCCTGTGGTGGTGGTACGGCCGCAGGGCAGAATCGGCGCCATGAGACAGGTCTTCCTCGACACCGAAACCACGGGCCTGAGTGCGGACAGCGGCGACCGCATCGTCGAGATCGGCTGCATCGAGCTCGACAACCGCCGCCCCACCGGCCGCACCTTGCACCACTACGTCAACCCGCAGCGCAGCAGCCACCCCGACGCCGTGCGCGTGCACGGCATCACCGACGAGTTCCTGGCCGACAAGCCGCCTTTCTCGGCCGTGGTCGACGAACTGCTGGCATTCGTCGCCGGTGCCGAGGTCGTCATCCACAACGCCAGCTTCGACGTCGGCTTCATCGACGCCGAACTGTCGCGCCTGGGCCGCGGCCGCTTTGCCCAGCACACCGCACGCGTCACCGACAGCCTGCTGCTCGCGCGCGAGGCCTTCCCCGGCAAGGGCAACTCGCTGGACGCGCTGTGCAAGCGCCTGGAGGTGGACAACAGCCAGCGCGAACTGCACGGCGCGCTGCTGGACGCCGGGCTGCTGGCCGAGGTCTACCTGCGGCTGACGCGCGGGCAGGGCACGCTGGTGATCGAGAACAGCGACGCCGGGCGCGGCGCGCAGGCCCACGACGTCCCGCAGGCGCCCGTCGATTTGCGCCGGCTGGTGCTGCCCTTGCGCTCTGCGAGTGCCGAGGAGCTGGCCGCGCACGAGGCCCTGCTGGCCGAGATCGACAGGGCCAGCGGCGGCAAGACCCTGTGGCGCCAGGCGGTCGTGGCCTGAAGTCATGGCATAATTTTCGGCTTCCGATCGCCCGGCACCCGCCGTAGCGAACGGGCGGTTAGCTCAGCGGTAGAGCACTGCCTTCACACGGCAGGGGTCGCAGGTTCGAACCCTGCACCGCCCACCAGGAAAGCGAACACCACGGCGGCGCCTGCAGGGCGCCGTCTTTGTTTCGGGCCTCGAACTCCGGGCCCGGCTTCGCCCTCGTGCCGACGTGGCGCGCGAAAGCCCGGCCGCCATAATCCGCTGCGGGCCCGAATGGCGAAACAGGCAGACGCAGCGGACTTAAAATCCGCGGCCCTTCACCGGGCATACGGGTTCGAATCCCGTTTCGGGCACCAGGCGCTGCCGGCTCAGCCGGCCCGCGGGCCGATGGCGCGCATGAACTCGCTGCGCACCTGGGCGTCATCGTTGAAGCAGCCTGCGAAAGCCTGCGTGTAGACGCGTTCGTCGCCGCGCCGGTCCTCGCCCAGCAGCAGGCACAGCTGTTCGGCCTCGATGACGCAGGCGGCGCCCTTGGCCCGGCCATGTGCCACCAGCGCCTCGGCGATGTCGCGCGTCATCCACTCCTGGTAGGTCAGGCGGTGGCCGATGGCGTCGACCAGCCGCGCGATGCGGCCGAAGCCGTGCAACCGGCCGCCGGGCACGTAGGCGACATGCGCGATGCCGCGAAACGGCACCAGGTGGTGCGGGCAGACGCCATGCACGGCGATGCCGCGCACCACCACCATGTCCTGCCGAGGGTCCTCGAAGCCCGGGCCCAGCACCTCCGCCGGGTCCAGCGCATAGCCGCCCAGCAGCCGCCGCTCCCACAGTTCGCGCACCCGCCGTGGCGTCTTGCCGGTGTGCACGCCGTCGGCGGCCAGCCCGCAGGCCCGCAGCAGGTCGGCGATGGCCCGCTCGAAGGCCGGGGCATCGAAGCTGCCGGTGCGCGGGATGCCGGGGGTGCCGGCGCTGGGGCCGGCGGGTTCGTGGTCGCAGGACTCGTGCATGGCGTCGTCTTTCCTGGGGCGGCGGCCGCCACCTTAACGCATCGGTCCGGGGCGCCCGTGGGCCGCGCTCAGGCCCATGTCAGCGAGAAATAGTACGATCGTTCTATTCCGTGCCGGCGCCCAGGCCCGCCAGCACATGCGGCGCCTAGAATCGTCCGCAGCAAGCCCCGTCCATGCCAATCCAGGAGCGTCATTCATGAAGGTGCTGGTCCCCGTCAAGCGGGTGGTCGACTACAACGTCAAGGTCCGCGTCAAGAGCGACGGCACCGGCGTGGACATCGCCAACGTCAAGATGAGCATGAACCCCTTCGACGAGATCGCCGTCGAAGAGGCCGTGCGGCTGAAGGAGAAGGGCGTGGTGACCGAGATCGTCGCCGTCTCCTGCGGTGTCACGCAATGCCAGGAGACGCTGCGCACCGCCATGGCCATCGGCGCCGACCGCGCCATCCTGGTCGAATGCACCGACGAACTGCAGCCGCTGGCCGTGGCCAAGCTGTTGAAGGCGCTGGTCGACAAGGAACAGCCGGGGCTGGTCATCGTCGGCAAGCAGGCCATCGACGACGACTGCAACCAGACCGGGCAGATGCTGGCCGCGCTGGCCGGGCTGGCCCAGGCCACGTTCGCGAACAAGGTCGAGATCGCCGACGGCCATGCCGTGGTGACGCGCGAGATCGACGGCGGCATGGAAACGGTGAAGGTCAGGCTGCCCGCCGTCATCAGCGCCGACCTGCGGCTGAACGAGCCGCGCTACGTCACCCTGCCCAACATCATGAAGGCGAAGAAGAAGCCGCTGGAGGTGCTCAAGCCTTCCGACCTCGGCGTCGACGTGACGCCCCGCATCAAGACGCTGAAGGTCAGCGAGCCGCCCAAGCGCGGCGCCGGCGTGAAGGTGCCCGACGTGGCCGCGCTGGTGGCCAAGCTCAAGAACGAAGCGAAGGTGATCTGAGATGGCTGCACTCGTCATTGCCGAACACGACCACGGCACGCTCAAGGGCGCCACCTTCAACACCGTCACCGCCGCGCTGCAGTGCGGTGGCGAGGTGCATGTGCTGATCGCCGGCGCCAATGCCGGTGGTGCCGCGCAGGCGGCAGCGCAGATCGCCGGCGTGGCCAAGGTGCTGCTGGCCGACAGCCCGGTGCTCGCCGAGCAGCTGGCCGAGAACGTCGCCGCGCAGGTGGTGGCCGTCGCCGGCGCCTACAGCCACCTGCTGTTCCCGGCCACGGCGCATGGCAAGAACGTCGCCCCGCGCGTGGCGGCGCTGCTCGACGTGGCCCAGATCAGCGATGCCACCAAGGTCGTCACGCCCGACACCTTCGAGCGCCCGATCTACGCCGGCAACGCCATCGCCACGGTGCAGAGCCTGGACGCGACCACGGTGCTGACCGTGCGCACCACCGGCTTCGACGCCGCGGCGGCCAGCGGCGGCAATGCGCCCGTGGAGACACTGGCGGCGGTGGCCGACAGCGGCCTGTCGGCCTTCCTCGGCAGCGAGATCGCCAAGAGCGACCGGCCCGAGTTGACGGCGGCCAAGATCATCGTCAGTGGCGGCCGCGCGCTCGGCAGCAGCGACAAGTTCAATGCGGTGTTGACGCCGCTGGCCGACAAGCTCGGCGCCGCGCTCGGCGCCAGCCGTGCCGCGGTGGATGCCGGCTATGCACCCAACGACTGGCAGGTCGGCCAGACGGGCAAGATCGTCGCGCCGCAGCTCTACGTGGCGGTGGGCATCTCCGGCGCCATCCAGCACCTGGCCGGCATGAAGGACAGCAAGGTCATCGTGGCCATCAACAAGGACCCCGAGGCACCGATCTTCAGCGTTGCCGACTACGGCCTGGAGGCCGACCTCTTCACGGCAGTGCCCGAGCTGATCGAGAAGCTCTAGGCCGGCTGCCGACCCAGGGCGCCCGCTGCGGCGCCCTTCCTTTATCCGGAGACAAGACATGAGCTACCGCGCACCCGTCAAGGACATGCTGTTCGTGATGAAGGAACTCGCCGGCATCGAAGCCGTTGCCGCGCTGCCCGGCTTCGAGGACGCCGGCTGCGACACCGCCGCGGCGGTGCTGGAGGAATGCGCCAAGTTCAACGAAGGCGTGGTGGCGCCGCTGAACCGGGAAGGCGACAGGAACCCGTCGTCGTTCAAGGACGGCAAGGTCACCACCACGCCCGGGTTCAGGCAGGCCTTCCGCCAGTTCGCCGAAGGCGGCTGGCAGGGCCTGCAGCACCCGGTCGATTTCGGCGGCCAGGGCCTGCCCAAGCTCATCCACGCCGCCTGCTGCGAGATGGTCAACAGCGCCAACCTCAGCTTCGCGCTGTGCCCGCTGCTGACCGACGGTGCCATCGAGGCACTGCTCACAGCCGGCACGCCCGAGCAGCAGGCCACCTACCTGCCGCCGATGATCGACGGCCGCTGGACCGGTTCCATGAACCTCACCGAGCCGCAGGCCGGCAGCGACCTGAGCCTGGTGCGCACGCGCGCCGAGCCGCAGCCCGACGGCAGCTACAGGCTCTTCGGCACCAAGATCTTCATCACCTACGGCGAGCACGACCTGGCCGACAACATCGTCCACCTGGTGCTGGCGCGCGTGGTCGGCGCACCCGAGGGCGTGAAGGGCATCTCGCTCTTCATCTGCCCCAAGGTGCTGGCCGACGGCACGCGCAACGACGTGCATTGCGTCAGCATCGAGCACAAGCTGGGCATCAAGGCCAGCCCGACGGCGGTGCTGCAGTACGGCGATGGCATCTCCAGGCCGGGCGGCTCGGGCGGCGCCGTGGCCACGCTGATCGGCCAGGAGAACCGCGGCCTGGAGTACATGTTCATCATGATGAACGCGGCCCGCTTCGGCGTCGGCCTGCAGGGCATCGCGGTGGCCGAGCGCGCCTACCAGAAGGCCGTGGCCTACGCGCGCGACCGCGTGCAGAGCCGCCCCGTCGATGGTTCGCTGCACGCCGCCGCGCCCATCATCCACCACCCCGACGTGCGCCGCATGCTGATGACGATGCGCGCCCACACCGAGGGCTGCCGCGCGATGGCGCTGGTGGCGGCCTCGGCCTTCGACGCCGCGCATGCCCACCCCGATGCCGAGGTGCGCAAGCAGAACCAGGCCTTCTACGAATTCCTGGTGCCGCTGGTCAAGGGCCTGTCCACCGAGATGAGCCTGGACGTGGCCAGCCTGGGCGTGCAGGTGCACGGCGGCATGGGCTACATCGAGGAGACCGGCGCGGCGCAGTACCTGCGCGATGCCAAGATCCTGACCATCTACGAAGGCACCACCGCCATCCAGGCCAACGACCTCGTCGGCCGCAAGACGGCGCGCGACGGCGGTGCCGTGGCGCGCGCCATCGCGGCGCAGATCGAAGCCACCGAAGGTGAGCTCAACGCCCGCCCGAGCGCAGCCTGCCGCACGATGGCGCGCCGGCTGGGCGCGGCGCGCAAGGCCTTCCTCGACGCCGTGGCCTTCGTCGCCGGGCAGTCCAAGGCCGCGCCCAACGCCGTCTTTGCCGGCAGCGTGCCCTACCTGATGCTCACCGGCACGCTGGTGGCCGGCTGGCAGATGGCGCGTTCGCTGATGGCGGCCGAAGACCGCCTGGCCGAAGGCCAGGACGCCGACTTCATGCGCGCCAAGATCGTCACCGCACGCTTCTACGGCGACCACATCCTCAACCGCTGCGGCGCCCTGCGCGACAGCATCGTCGAAGGCGCCGCCGCCGTCACCGACCTCGCCCTGGAGTCCTTCTGATGAGCCGTCTTCCCCCCGCGCTGCAGCGCGTGCCGCTGCCCATCATCGGCGCGCCGCTGTTCATCATCAGCCACCCGAAGCTGGTGATCGCGCAGTGCATCGCCGGCATCGTCGGCAGCATGCCGGCGTTGAACGCCCGGCCGGCCGCGCAGCTGGACGAGTGGCTGGCCGAGATCACCGAGACGCTGGCGGCCTGGGACCGCGACCACCCCGAGCAAAAGGCCGCGCCCTTCGCCATCAACCAGATCGTCCACAAGAGCAACGACAGGCTGCAGCACGACCTGGAGGTCTGCGCCAAGTACCGGGTGCCCATCGTCATCACCAGCCTGGGCGCGCGCACCGACGTCAACGAGGCCGTGCACGGCTGGGGCGGCGTGGTGCTGCACGACATCATCAACAACGCCTTCGCGCACAAGGCCATCGAGAAGGGCGCCGACGGCCTCATCGCCGTGGCCGCCGGTGCCGGCGGCCATGCCGGCGTGAAGAGCCCCTTCGCGCTGGTGCAGGAAATCCGCGAGTGGTTCAGCGGCCCGCTGGCGCTCAGCGGCGCCATCGCCACCGGCGACGGTGTGCTGGCGGCGCTGGCGGCGGGCGCCGATTTCGCCTACATCGGCTCGGCCTTCATCGCCACCGACGAGGCACGTGCCTCCGACGCCTACAAGCAGTGCATCGTCGAGAGCAACAGCGACGACATCGTCTATTCCAGCCTCTTCACCGGCGTGCATGGCAACTACCTCAAGCCCAGCATCCGCGCCGCCGGCATGGACCCCGACCACCTGCCCGAGAGCGACCCCAGCGCGATGAATTTCGGCGGCGATGCCAAGAAGGCCTGGAAGGACATCTGGGGCTGCGGGCAGGGCATCGGCGCCGTGAAGGCGGTGGTGCCGGTGGCCGAGATGGTGGCGCGGCTGCAGCGCGAGCTGAGCGTGGCACAACAACGCGTCAACGCCCGGCTGGGCTGAACGGGGCGCAGCGATGGTTCAGCGGCGGGCCATCGTCAACGCCAGCGTCTTCGACAGCCAGGCCGCCGTGATGCGGCCGCACAGCACGGTGGTGATCGAGGGCGAGCGCATCGTCGCCGTCACCGACGAGCCGCTGCAGGTCGACGACGCGCTGATCATCGATGTCGCCGGCCGCGCCGTGCTGCCCGGGCTCATCGACGCCCATGTGCACGTCGTCGCGACCTCGCACGACCTCGCCGCGCTGGCGCTGCAGCCGCCCTCGCTGGTGGGCGCGCAGAGCAGCGTCATCCTGCGCCAGATGCTGCACCGCGGCTTCACCACTGTGCGCGACGCCGCCGGTGCCGACTTCGGACTGCAGGAGGCGGTGGCGCGCGGCCTCTACGAAGGCCCGCGCCTCTTCATCGCCGG
>CAIWPS010000859.1 GCA_903914615.1 uncultured beta proteobacterium
ACCCCGCATAGTTGGGGTTTCCGACCTGTCAAGTGGTCGGTGCTGGCGTTGCGTATGAACCACCGCTGGGGCATAGCCTTACGGCCTTTTGGCCGGAGAGCCGATGCCGCAGCAACGAATGGACATACGCATGATCAAGGACATTCTTCGACTCAAGTACAGCGGCGGGCTCTCGCACGAGGCCATTGCCCGCACCCTGTCGATCTCCAAGGGCGTCGTCACCAAGTACCTCGGCCTGGCCGGTGCGGCCGGACTGAACTGGGAGACGACGGCCGAGTTGGACGAGGCATCGCTCGAGCGTCGGCTGCTCGGACGCAACTCGGCAGAGACGGCCGTGATCCCGGCAGACTTCGCCGCCGTGCACATCGAACTGCGCCGCAAGGGCATGACGCTGATGCTGCTGTGGCAGGAATACCGTGCTTTGCACGCCGGTCAGCGGACCTGGGCGTACACCCAGTTCTGCGAGCACTACAAGGCGTTCGCCAAGACGCTCAAGCGCTCGATGCGCCAGCACCGGCGCGCTGGCGAGAAGCTGTTCATCGACTATGCCGGCCCGACGCTGGCGCTGACTGATGGGGCGCGTGCGCAGGTCTTCGTCGCGGCGATGGGCGCATCGAGCTGTGTCTTTGCGTGCGCCACCGCTGACCAGAGCATGCGATCCTGGCTCGGCTCGTTGGCACGGGCGCTGACGTTCTACGGTGGCTGCCCCCAATTGATCGTCCCGGACAACCCGCGCTCGCTCGTCTCCGAGGCGTGCCGCTACGAGCCCAAGCTCAACGAGACGGTACGCGACTTCGCCCGCCATTACGCGGTCTCATTCCTTCCGGCACGCCCGTTCGCGCCGAAGGATAAAGCTTCCGCAGAATCTTCGGTCCAGGTCGTCACTCGCTGGGTCCTGGCGCGGTTGCGCCACGCCGAGTTGGCCGACGTACACGCTGCCGACGCCGCCATCGCGGCGCTGCTGCCGTCGTTGAACGATCGCAAGTTCCAGAAGCTCGACGGCAGCCGCGCGAGCCTGTTCGCATCGCTGGACGGACCGGCGCTGTCACCGTTGCCGTTGCGGCCGTGGCAGTGGGCAACCTTCAAGACGGTGAAGGCGCACATCGATTACCACGTCGAGGTCGACTTCCACCGCTACAGCGTGCCGCACGCGCTGGTCGGACTGGCCCTGGAGGCGCGCGTCACGGACGCGCTGGTGGAGGTGCTGCATCGCGGGCAACTCGTGGCCTGCCACGCGCGCAGCGATCGCCGCGGCGGCTTCACCACGGTCGACGAGCACATGCCCGCGGCCCACCGGGCGCACAAGCAATGGACCCCTGAGCGGCTGATCCACTGGGGAGCCAGCATCGGCGCGAACACCGGACACTTCGTCACGCAGTTGCTCAAGCAATTCCGCCATCCCGAGCACGGCTACCGCAGTTGCCTGGGGCTGCTCAGTCTGGCCAAGCGCTATGGGCCGCTGCGCGTGGAGGCTGCCTGCACGTTGGCGATGGAGCTGGGCGTCGGCCACTACCGCCATGTGCGCGACATCCTGCGCAACGGGCGCGATCTCATCCCACGTCAGGAGCCCGAGCCCGAGTGGGTGGCGCCCGCGCACGACAACGTCCGTGGCGCGGCGCACTACCACTGAGGACGACTACCCATGGCCTGCACATCCACTGCATTGAAGGAAGTCCCGATGATGATCAACAACACGATCGCGCAACTGCGCGAGCTCAAACTCGTCGGCATGGCCAACGCCGTCGAGGAGCAACTCTCCAGCAGCGCGAGCACGACCCTGTGCTTCGAGGAGCGGCTGGCCCTCATGGTCGACCGCGAGGTGAACCAGCGCAGCGACAAGCGTCGTGCAGCACTTCTGAAGAAGGCGGGGCTGAAGTACGCACAGGCCTGCATCGAGGATGTCGACGGCCGTGCCGGCCGCGGCTTCGAGCGCGGCGCGATGATGAGTCTGGCGCTGTCGCGCTGGGTCGAGGATGGCACCCCGATTCTGGTCACCGGTCCGACCGGCAGCGGCAAGAGTTGGTTGGCCTGTGCGCTGGCACAGTACGCCTGTCGACGCGGCCACTCGGCGCTGTACCTGCGCACCCCGCGCCTGGGCGAGGAACTGCGCATCCAGCACGGCAATGGTGGCTTCACGCGCTGGCTCGCCGCAGTCGCGCGCACCGACGTCCTGGTCCTCGACGATTGGGGACTGGCCGCACTCGACGGTCCGGCGCGCTCCGCGCTGATGGAGGTGATCGATGACCGCGCGGGAACGCGCGCCACGATCGTCACCAGCCAACTGCCGGTTGAACACTGGCACGCGTGGATCGGCGACGCCACCGTCGCCGATGCGATCCTCGATCGCCTGCTCTCGCGCAGTCACCGCCTGGTGTTGAAGGGCGACTCGCTGCGCCCGCGCAAGGCAGCCGATACACCAACGGCAACCACTGCCGACGAACCCGCGAAGCCCAGCAACGCCACAGGCAAGTCTCGCTGAGAGTACGCCCCGTGAATCTGTGGACAGGCCCGCTGATGCGGGCTCCCCGACTGAGCGCCTGCGGCGCTCACCTGTGGATGGTCGGATGGACAACCCTGCGGGTTGCCCACGCGCCCACCCACAGGCCGTCGGCTGTCCACGAGCTTCCCGGGGCTCCATCACCGTCTACAGAAAGGCAAGGACGAAACAGCAAAGCCCTTCAACTCGCTCGGCCATCAGGACCAATCATCGGAGGCGTTCACGCCAACCAAAACCACCCCATCACTACAATCTTCTTCGCGCAACCCAGCTACCGATCGAAATCGGTCACGTTCCCGAAATCATCGGTCACGTTCGCCGAAATACGCAAGGTGCTCACGTCGGAAATCGAAATCGCCCCGGTTTACCACCGACTGGCCGAGCGAATCCGCGCCCACGCCATGTTGTGCTTCATGGCGCTAATCGTCTACCGGGTCATGCGTCAGCGATTGAAACTGGCCCAGAG
>CAIWPS010000860.1 GCA_903914615.1 uncultured beta proteobacterium
AGCTCGTGTACCAGCACCCAGTCTGCGGCGAAGGCCTCGGCCGTCGTCTCGCGGCCCACCACCACACGCACGATCGAACCGTCGTAGCCCCAGCACGTACCATGGCGGACGCCCTCGCCGTCGCGCCAGCGCACCAGCAGCGCGACACGATCGACCGGGAAGCGGCCGAAGTACCGGCCCGTCGCGTCGGCGGCGCGGCGGATCCAGACCCAGGCCTCGCGCGTGGCTGTTGCGGATGCGTCGCCATCGAACACGACATGCAGTCCCCGGCCGTCGAACTCCAACTTCTGCGGCAGGCCTGCGCGCCACTGCCGGTAGACCTCGTCCCCGTCGTCGTCGGCCTGGGCGCAGAGCGGCAGGCTGGCAGGCCCGACGCGGGCGGCCCAGGCCAGCATGCCGGCGAGCAAGGGGCGGCGCTGCAGCAACCTGGGCTTCGTGCGCATGGAAATCGGGGCGGCGCTCAGGCCGGGTGCGCGAGCAGCAGGCCGGCTTCGACCCACAGCCGCAGCAGGCCGGCCAGCCGCGCCGCAGGCGCAGCGCCACACAGGCGCTCGGCCAGGGCTCCCAGCTCGGCGAAGGGGCTGCCATCGACGCAGGCCTGCAGCAGGCGCGCCTCGTCTTCGTCAAGGGTGCGCCAGCGCGTTTCCAGGCCCTGGCGCCAGACGAGCAGCAGGTGTGCGCGCGCGGCAGGTGCTTCGGTGGCGCCGTTCTCGTCCGCGGTCAGTGTCCTCCACAACGGCTCGACCGCCCAGGTCATCGGCAGCAGCGTGACGCTCGGGTGGGCTGCGAAGCGCAAGGCCGGCCAGCGGTCGGCGGGCATGCGCATGAGGTCGTCGACCGCGAGCGGCTCGGCGTCTGCGGCATCGAAAGCAGAGCGCAGCGCCCATTCCATGGCCGCCAGATCGGCCAGGACCTGGAGCAGTTCCTCATCGACCTGCGCGTGCATGAATTCCACCAGCCGATGACCGAACCAGCGGATCGACGGCCGCCGCGACGGCTGGGCGTGCAGATAACGCCGCGCCAGGTCGCGAAAGCCGTCGTCACCCAGTACCAGCCGCAGCACGGGATAGTTGCTTTGCAGCGCCTGCGACAGCCTGGCGCCATAGGCTTCCTGGTAGACGTGCAGCCGCGCCGGGCGGCCGTCCGGCGCGTCGCGCAGCAGGCCCGCGGCAGGCTCGCCCCGGACGATCGCCGCTGCCAGGCTGTGCTGCTGCGCGGCAAGCGTGTTCATGCGGGCACCGGGTCGACAAGCCCGCCATGCATCGCGCGCGAGGCCACCATCCGCGCCTGGTCGAGCTCGTCCAGCAGCTCGGCCAGCGGCGGGATGTGGTCGTCGCGCTCGATCATCGTCGGCCGCATGCCGATACGTGCGGCCGTGTAGGCATACAGGTCCCAGACCGCCTGGCACACCGGGCGGTCATGCGTGTCGACGAGGTGGTCGCCGCGGTCCTCGTGGCCGGCGAGGTGGATCTGGCGCACGCGCGCAGCCGGGATGGCGTCGATGTAGCGCCGCGGATCGAAGCCGTGGTTGGCGGCGCTGACGTGGACGTTGTTCACGTCCAGCAGCAGCAGGCAGTCGGCGCGCCGCGCCAGTTCGGCCACGAAGTCCCATTCGGGCATCTCGTCGCCACGGAAGGCGACATAGCTCGAGACGTTCTCGAGTGCGATCTGCCGGCCCAGGAATTCCTGCACGCGGGACACCCGTTCGACGAGGTGCCGCAGCGCGGCCTCGGTGTACGGCATCGGCAGCAGGTCGTGCAGGTTGTGCTGGTCCAGGCCGGTGAAGCACAGGTGGTCGGAGATCCATGCCGGCTCGACGCGCCCGGCAAGCGACTTGAGATCCCGCAGATAGTCGATGTCCAGCGCATCGACGCTGCCGATCGACAGTGAGACGCCATGCATCACCATCTCGTAATCGCGCCGGATGCGGTCCAGATGCGCCAGCGGCTTGCCGCCGGGCACCATGTAGTTCTCGGAAATGATCTCAAGCCAGTCCACCCTGG
>CAIWPS010000861.1 GCA_903914615.1 uncultured beta proteobacterium
ACATCACGCCCGAGCTGTGCTTCCAGTTCCACTACTTCGCGCTGCGCAAGATGCACTTCCTGATGCGCAGCATCGCGCTGGTGTGCTTCCCCGGCGGCTTCGGCACCCTGGACGAGCTGTTCGAGACGATGACGCTGGTGCAGACCGGCAAGAGCCGCAAGCGCCCCATCCTGCTCTTCGGCCGCGCGTTCTGGGAACGCCTGATCGACTTCGACTTCCTCGTCGAGACCGGCATGGTCGGCGCCGCCGACCTGGGCCTGTTCCGCTATGTCGAGACGGCCGAGGAAGCCTGGCAGGTGCTGGCCGACCATTACGGCTTCGACGACCCGCCGACGCAGACCGGCGAATTTGCCGTCGACATCTGAAGGCGGCCGCCGCATGAAGCCCCTGATCAGCCTCGTCGGTGCCCCCACCGACATCGGCGCCGGCGCGCGCGGCGCCAGCATGGGCCCGGAAGCGCTGCGCGTGGCCGGCATCGCCGCGGCGCTGCAGGGCCATGGCCTGGAAGTGCAGGACCGCGGCAACGTCGCCGGCCCCGCCAACCCCTGGCTGCCGCCGGTGGACGGCTACCGCCACCTGCACGAGGTGGTGGCCTGGAACCAGGCCGTGCACGCGGCCGTGCATGCCGAGCTGCAGGCCGGCCGCCTGCCCATCCTGCTCGGCGGCGACCATTGCCTGGGCATCGGCAGCATCAGCGCGGTGGCGCGCCATTGCCGCGAAGCCGGCAGGAAGCTGCGCGTGCTGTGGCTGGACGCGCATGCCGACTTCAACACCAGCGTGCTCACGCCCAGCGGCAACATCCACGGCATGCCGGTGGCCTGCCTGTGCGGGCATGGGCCGCAGGCCCTGGTCGAGATCGGCGGCGCGGTGCCGGCGATCAACCCGAAGTGGGTGCGCCAGATCGGCATCCGCAGCGTCGACCCCGGCGAGAAGCGCTTCGTCCACGAGGCCGGGCTCGAGGTCTTCGACATGCGCTACATCGACGAGATGGGCATGCGCCACACCATGGAGCTGGCGCTGGCCACGCTGGACGACAAGACCCACCTGCACGTCAGCTTCGACGTCGACTTCCTCGACCCCGAGATCGCCCCCGGCGTCGGCACCACGGTGCCCGGCGGGCCGACCTACCGCGAGGCGCAGCTGTGCATGGAGATGATCGCCGACACCGGCCGCCTGGCCAGCCTGGACGTGATGGAGCTGAACCCGGCGCTGGACGTGCGCAACAAGACCGCCGCGCTGGCCGTCGACCTCATCGAGAGCCTGTTCGGCAAGAGCACGCTCATGCGTGACCGTTGACCGCCACGGCCCTGGCACCGGCCGGGGTCGCCGCCTGCCAACCCGCGCCGCAAAGATTAAGATGCCCCGATGCAGCCCCCCGGCCTGAGTGCCAGCCGCCGCGCGCTGTGCCGCGGCATCACCGTCCTCCTCTTCCTGCTGTCCACGGCCGCGCTCGCCACGACGCCGCCCGTGGCGGCGCCCGCCGCGGCCAGTGCACCGGCAGCCGATGCCTCCGCCGCGACCGAGACCCCGATCACCGGCGCCGGCCAGCGCATCTACGAACGATCGCGGCCGCTGCTGCTGCAGGTGCGCACGCTGCTGAAGACGCAGGACAGCCAGGCCTCGGTGGGCTCGGGCTTCCTCGTCGACGATGGCCAGCACCTCATCACCAACTACCACGTCGTCAGCCAGTACGCGCTGCAGCCGGGTCGCTTCCGCCTCGTCTATGCCAGCGTCGACGGCCGCCAGGGCGCGCTGCAACTGCTGGCCTTCGACGTCGTGCACGACCTGGCGCTGCGGCGCCCGGTGGACGCGGCGCCGCTGGCCGGCCGCGGCGCCGTGCCGCTGCGGCCCGAGGCGCTGCCGCTGGCCCGCGGCGCGCGCATCTACTCGCTGGGCAACCCGCTGGACGTCGGCTTCGCGGTCGCCGAGGGCAGCTACAACGGGCCCGTCGAGCGCAGCTTCCTGCCGACGCTGTTCTTCGGTGGCTCGCTCAGCCCCGGCATGAGCGGGGGCCCGGCGCTGGACGACCAGGGCCGGCTGGTGGGCGTGAACGTGGCGGCGCGGCGCGACGGCGAACAGGTCAGCTTCCTGGTGCCGGCGGCGCCGGTGCGCGCGCTCATCGAACGCGGCCGCGACAGCAAGCCCATCACCGCCCCGGCCTGGGCCGAGGTCACGCGCCAGCTGCAGGGCCACGAGGCCGCGCTGACGGCCGCCTTCATCGCCCAGCCCTGGCGCAGCGCCGGCCATGCGCGCTACGCCATCCCGGTGCCGCAGGAGACCTTCATGCGCTGCTGGGGCCGCGGTTCGCCGCAGGCCGTGCGCGGGCTGCAGTTCGAGCGCAGCGACTGCGAGATGGACAGCCGCATCTACATCAACGGCGCCCTGCTGACCGGCTTCTTCATCGTGCGCCACGAGTCCTACGACGGCAGCAAGCTCGGCCCGCTGCGCTTTGCCGAGCGCTACTCGGCGAGCTTTCGCAACGAGTTCATGGGCCGCGACGACCGCAACCTGACGGCGCCGCAGTGCACCGAGCGCCAGATCGACCGCGACGGCCTGCCGCTGAAGGCCGTGGTCTGCCTGCGCGCCTACAAGAAGCTCGAAGGCCTGCACGTCCTGACCGTGCTGGTGGCCTCGCTGGACGGCAGCGTGGCCGGCGTGCAGGGCCGCTTCGAGGCCCATGGCGTGAGCCTGGCCAGCGCGCAGCGCCTGACGCAGCATTACCTCGACGGTTACGCATGGATCACGCCCAAGAACGCCTCGCGCTGATCGAGCTGCACGAGCGCGACGGCCGCAGCGCCCGCTACGTCGACGTGCTGGGCTGGCCGCTGCGCCTGGGCCGCGCCATCGACAACGACGTCGTCATCGACGACCCCCACGTCGCCGCCCACCACGCGCTGCTCGAACCCGGCGCCGAAGGCGGCCTGCAGCTGCGCGTGCTCGACACCGTCAACGGCGTCGGCGTCGGCCGCCAGCGCGTCGCCGCCGGCCGCGTGCTGGCGCTGCCGGCCGCCGGTGCGCTGCTGCAGCTGGGTGCGACGCGGCTGCGGCTGCGCCTGCCCGCGGAACGCCTGGCGCCCGAGCTGCCGCTGCGCGCGCTGGGCCGCGGCCAGCGCCTGCTGCCCTGGCTGGCCGGCGGCGCGCTGCTGGCCTTCCAGGCGGCCGAGCACTGGCTGGTGCTGGACCCCGGTGCCGACTACTCGGCCTGGCTGCCGCTGCTGGCCGGCCTGCCCGGCATCCTGGTCGCCTGGTGCGGCCTCTGGGCGCTGATGTCCAAGCTCTTCCAGCACCGCTTCGACTTCACCGGCCACCTGCGCATCGCCCTGCCCTGGCTGCTGGGCATGGTGGTGGCCGACGCGCTGCTGCCGCAGGCCGCCGCGGCGCTGGCGCTGCCGTGGCTGTGGCAGCTCTCGGCGCCCTTGCAGGCGCTGCTGCTGGCGCTGCTGGTGCGCGCCCACCTGGCGCACACCCTGCCCGGCCACCAGCGCGCGGTGACCACCGCGGTGGCGGCACTGGCGCTGGCGGCGGGCGGCATCTCGCTGGCGCTGACCTACCGCGCCAACGACCGCTACACCGCCGCGCCCTACATGAGCACGCTGCCGATGCCGGCCCTGCGCCTGGCCGGCACGGTGCCGCCGCAGCGCATCGTCGACGCCATGGCGCCGCTGGCGGCGAAGCTGGCGCAGCGCGTGAAGAAGGCGCGCGCCGACGACGAGGAAGACGGCGACAACGCATCGGACTAGCGAGCCTGCATGATGGACTCCCCCCTGCTCATCGGTGTCTCGGCGCGCATCTACTACCCCGAGTCGGCAGGCTCGCCGGCCACCGGTGTCTGGACCAAGACGCTGCACTACCTGGAACAGTCGGTGGCGCACTGGCTGCTGCACGGCGGCGCCGTCGCGGTGATGGTGCCGGCCGTCGACGCCACGAGCATCGTGCTGCGCAGCGACATCGACCTGCAGGACTACGCGCAGGCCCTGGACGGCCTGGTGCTGCAGGGCGGCAACGACGTCGCGCCCGAGAGCTACGGCGAGACACCGCTGCACGCCGACTGGCACGGCGACCGCGTGCGCGACCGCTACGAGATCGAGCTCATCCGCGCCTTCGTCGCCGCCGGCAAGCCGGTGTTCGGCATCTGCCGCGGGCTGCAGCTGCTCAACGTCTGCTACGGCGGCACGCTGCTGCAGGACATCGCGACCCAGCGCCCGGACTCGCTGCACCACCGCGTGCCCGGCCGCTACGAGCACCACCACCACGGCATCGAGTTCGTGCCCGGGACGCGGCTGGCCGCGCTGTTCCCGGGCGTGGCGCGCGCCACCACCAACAGCATCCACCACCAGGGCATCAAGGACCTGGCGCCCGCCTTCGAGGTCGAGGCGCGCTGCCCCGACGACGGCATGATCGAGGCCGTGCGCTGGCGCGGCCCGAGCTTCGTCGCCGGCGTGCAGTGGCACCCCGAGTTCCACCAGCCCGAGGACCCGCGCACGCTGGACGACCGCGCCATCCTCGCCGACTTCCTGGCCGCGGCGCGCGCCGCGCGCGGCTGAGCCGCCCGCTTCAGTGCTTCGCCGCCGACGGGCCGGCCGGCGCCGGGCAGGGGCCGTGGCTGCGGCGGTAGTCGCGCGGCATCATCACCACGCCGGCACCGTGCAGGCCGCGGCCGAGCGCGTGCGCCATGCGTTCCTGCTTCACCAGCGGCCCCTGGTCGAAGCGGGTGCGCAGGCTCCAGGCCTGCCCTTCCTCGACCATGTGGCGGCCGAGGTCGACCTCGTCCACCCAGACCCGCGCCAGCGTGCGCCCCTGCGCGTCGCGGCCGCTGGCGCGCAGCGCGGCCGGCTTGTTCAGCGCCATCTCGGCCAGCGCGCGGCGCGCGTCCTCGCCCCAGGGCTGGCAGAGATCGGGGGCGTCGATGTCGCGCAGGCGCACGGCGATGGGCGCGCCGCCGGCAGGCGTGAGGGTGAGCCGGTTGCCGTCCAGCACCTCGGTCACCGTGCCGCGCACGGTGGTCGCCGGCTCGGGCGCCGCCCATGCCGAGGCGGACAGCACCAGCACCGCGAGCGCGTGGCAGCCGGTGCGTGCGGGTCTTGCGAGCTTCATGGTGGCGGGCCTCCGGGCAGCGATGATGCCGCAGCGCCGAGCAGCCTGCGGCGGCGCCGCGGCGCCGCCGCAGGCGCCTGCAGCGCGGCCTCGGACTCGGCGAGCAGGCGGTCCAGCCGGTCCTTGAGCTTCTCGGTGCTGAGCTGCTCGCGCAGCCGCTCCACCATCAGCGGCAGCGCGAAGGGGCTGGGCGCCTTCAGCTCGACCTGCTGCAGCGGCAGCGCGGCCAGGCGCTGCAGCGTGGCGGCCAGGCGGTCAAGTTCCAGTTCCTGCGACAGCACCTCGGCCTGCGCCTGGCCGAGCAGGCGGTTGCCGGCGTCGTACTTGCGGAAGACCTCGTAGAACAGGCTGCTCGAAGCCTGCAGCTGGCGCAGGCTCTTGGGCGCACCGGGGTAGCCGCCGAAGACGAGCCCGGCGACGCGCGCGATCTCGCGGAAGCGCCGCTGCGCCAGCTCGCCCGAGTTCAGGCTGGCCAGCACGTCGGCCAGCAGCCCCTCGGTGCCGAACAGCGCCGCGGCGTCGTCCAGCGCCACCGGCCGCGCGGCCAGGATCTCCAGGCCGTAGTCGTTGACCGACAGCGAACAGGTGTTGGGCTGCGCGCGCGACAGCCGCCAGGCCAGCAGCTGCGCCAGCCCGATGTGGACGTTGCGCCCGGCGAAGGGGTAGATGAAGAGGTGCTGGCCCTCGCGCGAGCTGAAGCGTTCGACCAGCAGCCGCCCGCGCCGCGGCAGCTGCGAAAGCCGCGCCTGCGCCTGCAGCATGGGCTGGGCGGCCTGCATCTCGGGGTCGGCGAAGTCGCCGTCGGCGGCGGCGTCCAGCAGCCCCTGCACGGCGTCGGCGAGCTCGCTGGACAGCGGCATCTTGCCGCCGGCCCAGGCCGGCACCGCGCCCTTGCGCTTGGTCGCCACGCGCACGTAGGCGGCCATGTCCTGGGTGCGCACGTACTCCAGCACGCGGCCGGCGAAGACGAAGCAGTCGCCCTTGTTCATGCGCGCGATGAAGCCTTCCTCGATGCTCCCCAGGGTGCCGCCCGAGAGCCACTTCACCTGCATCGACGCGTCGCTGACGATGGTGCCCACCTGCAGCCGGTGGCGGCGCGCGATGCCGCGGTCGGGCACGCGCCAGCGGCCGTCGACGAGGGCGATGCGGTGGTATTCGGGGTAGGCAGTCAGGCTCTCGCCGCCGCGTTCGCAGAAGGCCAGGGCCCAGTCGAAGGCCGTGCGCGCGAGCTCGCGGTAGGCCACGGTGCCGCGCACTTCGGCATACAGCTCGTCGGCATCGAAGCCGCCGCGGGGCTGCCGGTCGGCATCGACGTCGCCGCCGAGGGCCACCGTCACCATGTGCTGCACCAGCACGTCCAGCGGCTGCGCCGGCGAGCTGCGCGACTCGACGCGCCCGGCCAGCGCGGCGCGGCGCGCGGCGGCCGCCTCGACCAGCTCGAGCGTGTTCGTCGGCACCAGCGTGACGCGGCTGGCGCGCCCCGGCGCATGGCCGCTGCGACCGGCGCGCTGCAGCAGCCGCGCCACGCCCTTGGCGCTGCCGATCTGCAGCACGCGCTCGACCGGCAGGAAGTCGACGCCGAGGTCCAGCGACGAGGTCGCGACCACGGCCTTCAGGCGGCCGGACTTCAAGCCGGCCTCGACCCACTCGCGCACCTCGCGGTCGAGCGAGCCGTGGTGCAGCGCCACCACGCCGGCCCAGTCGGGCCGCGCCTGCAGCAGCAGCTGGTACCAGATCTCGGCCTGGCTGCGGGTGTTCGTGAAGACCAGCGTGGTGCCGCTGCGCTCGATCTCGTCCGCCACCGGCTGCAGCATCTGCGCCCCCAGGTGACCGCCCCAGCTGAAGCGCCCGGGCTCGGCGGGCAGCAGGGTGTCGATGACAAGCGCCTTGTCGACGCGGCCCGCCACGCGGCGGCCGGGCGCGCCGCCGGTGAGCGTGTGCAGGGCCTCGTCGACATTGCCCAGCGTGGCCGACAGACCCCACACGACCAGCCCCGGGTTCCAGCGCCGCAACCGCGCCAGCGCCAGCTGCACCTGCACGCCGCGCTTGCTGCCGATGAGCTCGTGCCACTCGTCGACGACCACCGTGTGCACGGCGCCGAGTTCGGCGGCCGCGTTCTCGCGCGTCAGCATCAGGCTCAGCGATTCCGGCGTGGTCACCAGCGCCGCCGGCAGCCGCCGGTCCTGGCGCGCGCGTTCGGCGCTGGGCGTGTCGCCGGTGCGCTGGCCCACGGACCAGGCCGGCAGCAGTTCGGGCAGCGGCCCTAGCAGCGCACGCGTGGTGTCGGCCGCCAGCGCGCGCATGGGCGTGAGCCACAGCACCTGCAAGCCCGGCCCCGGCCGTGCGCGCAGCAAGGCGCCCAGCCATACGGCGTAGGTCTTGCCGCTGCCGGTGGTGGCGTGAAGCAGCCCGCTCTCGCCGCCCGCCATCGCGGCCCAGACCTCGCGCTGGAAGGCGAAGGCTTGCCAGCCGCGGGCGGCGAACCAGGCTTCGATGTCAGGGGTCGTCGGCGCCATCGCAGGTGATGGTGGCACAGCCGTGGCCCGGGGCGGCTCACGGCCCGTTGCAGACACTCGTTCCTTGCATCGAGGCGGGCCAAGGCCGCCCGTGGACTCCCCGGGCCGGCAGGCAGCGAGCGGTGCCTGAGCGGGTGGCTGGGGTGCCCTGCGCAGCGAAGTACAGGAGGAGCGCCGGGCGCAGCCCGGTGCGGGGGACATGAGCGGAGCAGGGCACCCCAGCCGCCCGCGATCGCCGCGGATGGCATGTCTGCAACGGGCCGTGAGCCGCCCCGGGCCACGGCTGTGCCACCATCACCTGCGATGGCGCCGACGACCCCTGACATCGAAGCTTGGT
>CAIWPS010000862.1 GCA_903914615.1 uncultured beta proteobacterium
CCAACACTCCTCCTCTCAACCCCGCCGTGGGCCGCCCGTCCTGCGGCGGTCGGCTCGCCAGCCGCTGTCCTTCGCGGCGCTTCGGCACACCTGCATTTCAGCGGCCGCTTCACCGGCGCCGGGCGTCTGACAAATACCTGGATCCGTGACCTCAATTCGCGTAGATCGATACTGGGTGGCAATGGCATGACTGCGGCCGGCGAATCGACGGGTAATGCGCGGGAATTGGCGGCGCAACCTGGTCATTGCATCGCTGCTTCGGGCGACCTGCTCGACTTGTGCCACCAAGCGCCTCATTCCCAGCAAGCTGCGACCGTGCCCAGGCTGTTCTGGACGCAGCTGTTCCAAGGCTCACACTGGATGGTTGACACTGGGCCGACAAGGCCCGTTGACGCGGCTACGCCGTCGCGGCGACCTGCGCATGCAGTCGCATGAAGGCCGCGGCGGCCCGGTCGTTGGCCCCGAGTCCGAGCACCATCTGCCGGCCATGCTCGATCAAGCGGCCCGCCCGGTAGATCAGTTCCTGCATCACCGTCTTGATGCGCCGTCTCTTGGCCTCATGGCGCACCGGTGCATCCGGCCCGAGCAGTCCGCGCTGACCCATCAGCCGCAGGATGTTCATTGCCAGTGCCGCCAGCCGGCACACCAGCGCGTTGGTGTCGAATTTGCCCGAAGGCAGCCGGGTGAGATCCAGGTCGGTCTTGAACTCGGCATGGAACTGCTCGTGCGTGCCGTGGTCGGCATACAGCGCAATGATCTTCCGGGCGTCCAGGCTCGGGGGCAGTGTCGTCGTCCAGCCGTCGAGTTCGTACTCGGGCAGGATCAGGTGCTGGCCGTGCGAGCCGATGGTGCGCTCGATCAAGCGCAGCACGCGCCGCACGGTGCGCTGCACGCCAGGCACCTCGACCGTTTGCTCCCACGTGACCACGCGTTTGCCGCTGCGCGGGTGCTCCCAGGCCGTGCCGGCGGCGTCGAGTTCGCCGGCCATCTGCGCAGCGTCGGTACTGCGCGGGTTCCACTTGATGAGCCAGTCGAGCTGCGGCAGGCCGGGCGCGTTCAGCGAATCCAGGCACGCCATCAGCGCGGCGGCGTCGAAGCCCGAGTCCAGCCGCGCCAGCAGCGGCGCCTTCGGCCCGGCAGCGCTCAGCCGTTGCGCCAGTGGCACGATGCGGCGCAGATCCTCATCGGTGTGCTTGGCCGAATGTTGCGTGCCGGGCCGCAGTACCAGGTCCAGGCAGAAGCCGTGCGAGCCCAGGTACGCGGCCAGTGGGCAGAAGCCGTCCACGCCAGCGTAGGTGCGACCCACACCTTCCTTGGCGGTGCCGCTGTTGTCCATGGCGAAGGTGTCGATGTCCAGCGGCAGCCATCCACACGGCAGCAAGCCGTAGTCGGGGGCGTGGCGCGCAAGAAGAGGCTCGATCATCGGCAACACCTGGCCGGCCAGCCGCGCAGCGTGCGCATCCATGCGCTGGCGCAGCGTCGGGCTCGAGGGCAGCAGCCCGATGCCCAGCGACTGCTTGAAGAACTTGTCGCCGCGCAGGTTCTCGATGGCGTCGAAGTCGCTCTTGCCCTGAACCAGCAAGCCCAGGTAGCTGCGCACGATGTCGCTGGTGGCCACGCCAGTGCGCACCGGCAGCGCCGCATCCACGTCGGCCAGCGTCGGCGCGAGCGTCTTCAGGAAACGCCCGACCAGGGCCAAGCCGGCGGTCGGGGTGAGGTCGTAGTCGAGTTGCTTGACTTGGATTGGGCGCATGGCCCAATTTTCCCAAACCCAGGCAATTCATCGCCATCGGGCGTCACCCGCAGGGTGCAGGGCTACCGAGGGGAGGTCACGGATTCAGGAGGAAGACAAGCGAGCGCAACTCGAACACCGACTTGAGATTGCCTATGCAAAAGTCGCCGTGTTTTCATCAGACTCACCATTACTGGAACGCTTGCTTCAGTCAGCCAAGGCGGCAAACCAAAGTGCGGGAAGCGATGTCTGGCAAGCTATCAAGCCAGAGTTTTCCGAAGCTGCTACGTCAGTCCTAATGGCAGATGGCGGTCCTTTGGGCGGCGCACTCCATCCGGCACTCGCCGGCCTGGACGACTC
>CAIWPS010000863.1 GCA_903914615.1 uncultured beta proteobacterium
CGAGCTGCGCAAGCAGCTGGCGCGCGACCGCACGCGCACCACGGTGAGCGGCTTCACGCAGCTGGGCCTGGTGGAGATGACGCGCAAGCGCACGCGCGAGAGCCTTGCCCACATGCTGTGCGAGCCCTGTCCCACCTGCCAGGGCCGCGGCCAGGTCAAGACGGCGCGCAGCGTGTGCTACGACATCCTGCGCGAGATCCTGCGCGAGGCGCGCCAGTTCAACCCCAAGGAATTCCGCGTCGTCGCCAGCGCCACCGTGGTCGAGATGCTGCTCGACGAGGAGAGCGTGCACCTGGCAGGCCTGTCGGAATTCATCGGCAAGCCGATCTCGCTGAGCGCCGAGCCCGGGATGAACCCGGAGCAGTACGACATCGTGCTGCTTTAGCCGCTGCCGTCCGAGACGGCGTACGGTAGCGCTGCCATCGGCCTAGAATCGGCCATGGTCGACCCCGCCGCCGCGCCACGCCGTACCCGCAGGGGCAGCGGCGCCGTCACCCTGCACGACGTCGCCAAGCTCGCCGGCGTGGCGCCGATCACCGCGTCGCGGGCGCTCAACACGCCGGCGCAGGTGTCCGAGGAAGTGCGGCGCAAGGTGCAGGACGCCGTGGCGCGCACGGGCTACGTGCCCAACCTGCTCGCCGGGGGCCTGGCCTCGCGGCGCAGCCGCCTGGTGGCCGCGGTGGTGCCGACGATCGCCGGCCCGGTGTTCCAGGAGACCGTGCAGTCGCTCACCGAGGCGCTGGCCGAGCGCGGCTACCAGCTGATGCTCGGCCAGGCCGGCTACACCGGCACGCGCGAGGACGCCCTGCTCGAAGCCATCATCGGCAGGCGGCCCGACGGCATCGTGCTCACCGGCATCATGCATTCGAGCGAAGGGCGCCGGCGCCTGCTGGCTTCGGGCATCCCGGTGGTCGAGACCTGGGACCTGACGCCCACCCCCATCGACATGCTGGTGGGTTTCTCCCACGTCGAGGTCGGCCGCAAGGTGGCCGAGTTCCTGCATGCCAGGGGCTACGGCCGCTTCGCCACGGTGGCCGGCGACGACGAGCGCGCGTCGCGGCGCCAGCAGGCCTTCCAGGCTGCCGCCCTCGGACTCGGGCTGCAGGCGCCGTGCGCGGTGGCGGTGCCGGCGCCGACGACCTTGCGCAGCGGCCGCACCGCGCTGGCCGAACTGCTGGCCGGACCGCAGCCCATCGACGCCGTCTTCTGCAGCTCGGACCTGCTGGCCCTGGGCGTGCTGACCGAGGCCCATGCGCGCGGCCTGGCCGTGCCCGGGCAGCTGGCCGTGGTCGGCTTCGGCGACCTCGAATTCGCCGCCGACCTGCACCCGGCGCTGACCACCGTGCACATCAAGGGTGGCGCCATCGGCCGCCAGGCGGCGCAGTTCATCGTCGACCGCGCCGAGGGCCGCAGCGTCGCCGAGCGCGTGGTCGACATCGGCTTCTCGATCGTCGAGCGCGACAGCGCCTGAGTCGGGTAAACCACTAACTCGCAAGGCTTGAACGGCCAATTGGGTAGCGCTACCATTTGGCTGTGTTTGGTAGCGCTACCGTGCGCTGCCGTTGCGCTACCGTCCCGAGGCGGGGCCCATTCCCGGCCCCGGCCCGCAAGCCACACCGGAGAGCCGCGCCGATGAGCAAGTTCCTGACCTTCCTGGCCTGCGCACTGTGGGCCGCCGTGGCCGCCCATGCCGAGCCCTGGCCGGCGCGGCCGGTGACGCTGGTGGTGCCCTTCCCGGCCGGCGGCTCCACCGATGCCATCGCCCGCGCCGTCAGCCCCAAGCTGCAGGAAAGGCTGGGCGGCACCTTCATCGTCGACAACCGCGCCGGCGCCGGCGGCACCGTGGGCACCGCGGCCGTCAAGCGCGCCGCGCCCGACGGCTACACGATCCTGGTGTCCTCGCTGGGGCCCTACGTGATCGCCCCGCACCTCATCAAGAACCCGGGTTACGACCCGCTGAAAGACTTCGACTACCTCACCGTCGCCGTGCAGGCGCCGAACGTGCTGACGGTGCCTGCCGCCTCGCCGCACAGGTCGCTGGCCGACGTCATCGCCTTCGAGAAGGCACACCCGGGCAAGATGAGCTTCGCCTCGGCCGGCAACGGCACCAGCGACCACCTCACGGCCGCGCTGTTCTGGCAGGTCACCGGCACCAGCGGCATCCACGTGCCGTACAAGGGCGGCGCGCCGGCCATGACCGACCTGCTCGGCGGCCAGGTGGACGCGACCTTCATGAACATCAACACCGGTCTGGCCAACATCCGCGCCGGCCGTCTGCGGGCGCTGGCGGTGACCAGCGCCAGGCGCTCGCCGCTGCTGCCCGAGGTGCCGACGATGGAGGAACTGGGCATCAAGGGCGTCACCGTGTATTCGTGGCAGGCCTTTGCCGCACCGAAGGGCCTGCCGCCCGAGCTCAAGTCCAGGCTGCAAGCGGCCCTGGTGTCGGCGCTCAACGACGCTGCCGTGAAGAAAGGCCTGCTCGACCTCGGCTTCGAGATCGTGGCCAACACGCCCGAGCAGTTCACCGCCTTCCAGGCCGCCGAGTTCGCGCGCTGGAAGCGTGTGATCGAGGTCGGCAAGATCACCGCCGAATGAACCCGTCCGTCCTGCCTTTCAAATCGAGCCGCGCCTGTCCATGAGCGCCTCCGACACACCCCGGGTCGTCTCGTCGCGCGTCATTCCCGTGGCGGGCCGCGACAGCATGCTGCTCAATCTCAGCGGCGCGCACGGCCCCTGCTTCACGCGCAACCTGCTCATCCTGTCCGACAGCGCCGGCCGCACCGGCGTGGCCGAAGTGCCCGGCGGCGAGCGCATCCGGCAGACGCTGGAGGACGCCCGCGAACTCGTCGTCGGCCAGCCGCTGGGCTCGCACCAGGCGCTGGTGCAGGCCGTGCAGCAGCGTTTCGCCGATCGCGATGCCGGCGGCCGCGGCCTGCAGACCTACGACCTGCGCACCACCATCCACGCCGCCACCGCCTTCGAATGCGCGCTGCTGGACCTGCTGGGCCAGCACCTGGGCGTGCCGCTGGCCGCGCTGCTGGGGGAAGGGCAGCAGCGCGAGGCCGTCGAGATGCTGGGCTACCTCTTCTTCATCGGCGACCGCAGCCGCACCGACCTGCCCTACGACAGCGCGCCCGAGGCGCAAGACGACTGGCTGCGACTGCGCCACGAAGCCGCGCTGACGCCCGAGGCGGTGGTGCGCCTGGCCGAAGCGGCGCACGCGCGCTACGGCTTCAACGACTTCAAGCTGAAGGGCGGGGCGCTGCGCGCCGAGGTCGAGATCGAGGCCGTGCGCGCGCTGCACGAGCGCTTTCCGCGGGCCCGCGTGACGCTGGACCCCAACGGCGGCTGGTGGCTCAAGGACGCCGTGCGGCGGCTGCGCGACCTGCGCGGCGTGCTGGCCTATGCCGAGGACCCCTGCGGCGCCGAGGACGGCTATTCCGGCCGCGAGGTGTTGGCCGAATTCCGCCGCGCCACCGGCCTGCCCACGGCCACCAACATGGTCGCCACCGACTGGCGGCAGCTGACGCATGCGCTGGCGCTGCAGGCCGTGGACATCCCGCTGGCCGACCCGCATTTCTGGACCATGGCAGGCTCGGTGCGCGTGGCGCAGACCTGCCGCGACGGGGGCCTGACCTGGGGTTCGCATTCGAACAACCATTTCGACGTCTCGCTGGCCATGTTCACGCACGTCGCGGCGGCCGCGCCCGGGCGTGTCACGGCCATCGACACGCACTGGATCTGGCAGGACGGCCAGCGCCTGACGCACGAACCGCTGCAGATCCGCGGCGGCCTCGTGCAGGTGCCCAAGGCGCCGGGCCTGGGCGTGGCACTGGACATGGCCGAAGTCGAGAAGGCACACCAGCTCTACCTGGCGCAGGGCCTGGGCGCGCGCGACGACGCGGTGGCGATGCAGTACCTCATCCCCGGCTGGACCTTCGACCCCAAGCGCCCCGCGCTCGACCGCTGATCGGACCTGCCATGAAGCGACTGCTCTTCGCCCTGCTCTGCTGCCTGGCCGGTGCCGCATCGGCGCAGGGCGCGTACCCGAATCGCCTGGTGACGATGGTGGTGCCCTTCCCGCCGGGCGGCGGCACCGACACCGGGGCGCGCATCGTGGCGCAGAAGCTCGCCGCCCGATGGGGCCAGGCGGTGATCGTCGAGAACAAGGGCGGCGCCGCCGGCATGATCGGCGCCGACCTGGTCGCCAAGGCCCGGCCCGACGGCTACACGCTGCTGATGGGCAACATCGGCACCCAGGCCATCAACCCCAGCCTGTACCGCAAGCTGCCCTACGACCCGGCCACGGCCTTCGTGCCCATCTCGCTGGTGGCCGAGCTGCCGCTGGCGATGATGGTCAACCCGGCGGTGCCGGCACGCACGCCGCAGGAGTTCATCGCGCTGGTGCGCAGCAAGCCCGGCCAG
>CAIWPS010000864.1 GCA_903914615.1 uncultured beta proteobacterium
CGGCTAAACGGTGGTATTCAGCAGTAGATGACTTCGCCATTTCAACAGAACCTTTCGCCATGCTGGTCAAAGAGTTTGTAAGCTCTGCAATTCCTTTCGGCAATTCACCGAGACCCACGCCGAAAACTTCTATCCCCGAAGTGGCGGTTCCGACTGCCATCGTGAACCCTTGCAGCACGGCCACCGGATCAAGACCCGCCGCTGAGCCCACGACTGTATTGATAGAACCTAGACCTTTTCCCGCAGCGGCGACCGCGCCCTCCGCCCCCGGGCCCTGGGTGGCGCCGCTGCTGGCGCTGCTGTTCGCGATGCTGGGCTTCGTCAGCACGGCGATGGCGGCGCACCTGCCGGGCCTGCTGCAGGCGGCCGGGGCCACGCTGGCGGTGGCGGTGCTGGCCGGCGCGCTCATCGGCCCGGCGCAGGTGGCGGCGCGGCTGGTCGAATTCGGGCTGCTGCGGCGCGTCTCGCCACTGGTGTCGGCGCGGCTGGCCTCGCTCACCCACCCGGCCGGCGCGGCGCTGCTGCTGGCCCTGGGGCCGGCCGGTGCGCTGCCCTTCGCGGTGCTGCACGGCGCCGGCAACGGCCTGCTGACCATCGTCCGCGGCACGTTGCCGCTGGCCGTCTTCGGCGCCGGCGGCTACGGCGCGCGGCAGGGCTGGGTCGCGCTGCCCGGGCGCCTGCTGGGGGCGCTGTCGCCCTGGCTGTTCGGCGTCGCGCTGGAACGCTACGGCGCGCGCGCGGTGTGGCTGTCGGCGGGCATGTGCGTCACCGCCTTTGGCTGCCTTTCGCTGCTGCGGCTGCCCGCGACGGGGACGGCGCCTTGACCCTCGTCGCCGCCATCCAGACCTACGGCTACTGGCTGCTCGCCGCCGGCTGCCTGCTCGAAGGCGAGACCGTGCTGCTGCTGGCCGGCTTCGAGGCCCACCGCGGCCATCTCGACTTCACGGCCGTGGTCGCCGTGGCGGCCGTGGCCGGCTTCACCGGCGACGAGATCTTCTTCTGGCTCGGCCGCCGCCATGGCACGCCGCTGCTGGCGCGCTGGCCGGCCGTGGCGGCGCAGGTGCTGCGTGCGCAGCGCCTGCTGGCGCGCTGGCGCGACGCCGTCATCGTGCTCGTGCGCTTCGCCTACGGGCTGCGCATCGTCGGCCCCATCGTCATCGGCATGTCGACGGTGTCGGCGCGCCGCTTCGCCGCCTTCAACGCCCTGGGTGCGCTGCTCTGGGCGCCGGCCGTGGCGGGCGCCGGCTGGCTCTTCGGCGAGGCCGCCGAGCGCGTGCTGGGCGACCTGCGCGACATCGAGGTGGCGGTGCTGCTGATGCTGGTGCTGGCGAGCGCCGCAGTCTGGGCCTGGCGCCATCGGCAACGGCGCTGAATCGAAGACGGCCATGCTGATCAAGGACATCCGCAAGTTCGACCTCGGGCGCAGCGTCAAGCGCCTGGGCCCCGGGCTCATCACCGGCGCCGCCGACGACGACCCCAGCGGCATCGCCACCTACTCGCAGGCAGGGGCGCAGTTCGGCTACTCGATGCTGTGGACGATGATCTTCACGCTGCCGCTGATGGCCGCCATCCAGATCGTCAGCGCGCGCATCGGCTACGTCACCGGGCACGGCCTGGCGTCCAACATCAAGGCGCGGTTTCCGCGGCCGGTGCTGCTGGGCGTGGTGGGCATGCTGCTGGTGGCCAACACGCTGAACATCGCCGCCGACATCGCCGCCATGGCCGAGGCGCTGCGCCTGGTCGTGGGCGGCCCGGCGCACATCTATGCCGTCACCTTCGGCCTGCTGTGCCTGGTGCTGCAGGTGTTCCTGAGCTATGCCAGCTACGTGCGCTGGCTGAAGTGGCTGACGCTGGCGCTGCTGAGCTATGTCGCCGTCGTCTTCACCGTGCACATCGACCTGGCCGAGGTGCTGCGCCGCGTCGTCCACCCGCAACTGGCGCTGAACAACGACATGCTGCTGATGGTGGTGGCGGTGTTCGGCACCACCATCAGCCCCTACCTCTTCTTCTGGCAGGCGGCGCAGGAGGTCGAGGACGTCAACGCCGGCCCAAGCCACCCGCACCCGGCGGCCGAGGTGCGCGGCCACCTGCGGCGCATCAAGTGGGACACGATCTTCGGCATGACGTTTTCCAACCTCATCGCCTTCTTCATCATCCTCAGCACCGCGGCCACGCTGCACCAGGCCGGCATCACCGACATCCAGACCTCGGCCCAGGCGGCCGAGGCGCTGCGCCCGCTGGCCGGCGAGGCCACCTTCCTGCTCTTCAGCCTGGGCGTCATCGGCACCGGGCTGCTGGCGGTGCCGGTGCTCGCCGGCTCGGCCGCCTACGCAGTGGCCGAGGCCGCGGGCTGGCAAGGCAGCCTGAGCCTGCGCCTGGACAAGGGCGAGGGCCGCGGCTTCTACGGCGTCGTCGCCGCGGCGACGCTGGGCGGCGTGGGGCTGTGCTTCCTGCACACCGACCCGGTGAAGGAGCTGTTCTGGTCGGCCGTCATCAATGGCGTCATCGCCGTGCCCATCATGGCCGTCATGATGCTGCTGGCCACGCAGCGCCAGACCATGGGCAGCCACGTCATAGGCGCCAGGCTGAAGTGGCTGGGCTGGGCCGCCACCGCGGTGATGGCGGCAGTGGTGGTCGGGATGCTGGTGACGCTGTAGCGCCGGCGCCCCGCGGCCAGCAGGGCGTGCCGGCCTTGCCTATCATCGGTCGCAGCCCCCCTGCCGAGATCCGCCCCGCCCATGTCGATGGTTGCCCTGGCCCTGCGCCGCCCCTACACCTTCATCGTGATGGCCTTGCTGATCGTGCTGGCAACGCCGTTCGCGCTGCTGAACATGGCCACCGACATCTTTCCGGAAATCAACATCCCGGTAGTTAGCATCGTCTGGAACTACGGCGGCCTGTCGGCGCAGGAGATGGGCAACCGCATCTCGTCGCAGACCGAGCGCGGCCTGACGACCACGGTCAGCGACATCGAGCACATCGAGTCGCAGTCGCTGGCCGGCGTCTCGGTCATCAAGGTCTTCTTCCAGCCCACCGCGAACATCCCCACCGCCATCGCCCAGGTGGTGTCCATCATGCAGGCGCAGCTGCGCCAGCTGCCGCCGGGCATTACGCCGCCGCTCATCATCAAGTATTCGGCCAGCAGCATCCCGGTGGTGCAGCTGGCGCTGTCCAGCCCCACGCTGCCCGAGCAGACGGTGTTCGACACCGCCATCAACGTGCTGCGGCCGCAGCTCATCACCATCCCCGGCGCCGCGGTGCCCTTTCCCTACGGCGGCAAGCAGCGGCTGATCTCGGTCGACATCGATACCGCGGCGCTGCAGGCGCGCGGCCTGTCGCCGGCCGACGTCGTCAATGCCGTCAACCTGCAGAACCTGATCCTGCCCGCCGGCACGGCCAAGTTCGGCGCCACCGAGTACACGGTGCGCATGAACGGCTCGCCCGAGGCCATCGCCGGCCTGTCCGACCTGCCGATCCGCACGCAGGGCGGTGCCACCACGCTGCTGCGCGACGTCGCCCAGGTGCGCGACGGCTTCTCGCCGCAGACCAACGTCGTGCGCCAGAACGGCGAGCGCGGCGTGCTGCTGTCGGTGCTGAAGAACGGCGGCGCCAGCACGCTGGACATCGTCGCCAACCTGCGCGCGCTGCTGCCGCGCGCGGCGCAGGTGATGCCGCCCGACATCTCGATGACGCCGCTGTTCGACCAGTCGGTGTTCGTCAAGGCGGCAGTGAAGGGCGTGGTGGTGGAGGCGCTGATCGCCGCTGCGCTCACCGCGGCCATGGTGCTCCTGTTCCTGGGCAACTGGCGCAGCACCTTGATCATCGCGCTGACGATTCCGCTGTCCATCCTTGCTTCCATCCTCGTGCTCAAGGCCCTGGGCGAGACGCTGAACCTGATGACACTGGGCGGCCTCGCGCTGTCGGTGGGCATCCTCGTCGACCAGGCCATCGTGACGATCGAGAACATCGAGCGC
>CAIWPS010000865.1 GCA_903914615.1 uncultured beta proteobacterium
CCGGCAGGCACCGATCAACGCGCGCTCTGGCGTGCACACACCGCGCTCGACGCTGGCATCCTGGGGCGGTGCCGGCGGCGCATCGCTCGAGCCGCTGTTCGAGTTGCAGCGGCGCTCCATCCTCAGCTGCCAGGTGCTGCACGCCGACGAGACGCCGTTGCCGCTGCTGGACCCGGGCGCGGGCAAGACGAAGAAGGTCTATGTCTGGGCCTGGGCGCGCAGCCACCACGACCCGCAGCAGGGCGTTGTCTACGAGTTCTGCCTGGGCCGAGGGGCGCAGTACCCCCTGGCCATCCTGGGCGGCAAGGAGCCGCCATCGCCCGAGCCGGCGTGGAACGGCACCCTGATCACCGACTAGTACGCCGGCTACAACGGCGTGCTCGATGCCAAGGTCTCACCGCAGCGCAAGTCGGCGGCGTGCGCCGCGCATGCCCGGCGCCGCTTCGAGGAACTCAGCCGCGGCGGCAGCAGTGCCAGCGTGGTGGCCACCGAGGCCATGGTGCGCTGGACCCGGATCTACCGTGCCGAAGCGGCCTTCGCCGAGATGGGCTGCGACGAGCGTCGGCACGCGCGCCAGGTGCTGAGCCGGCCGCTGTGGGAGGAGTTCGAGGTGTGGCTGAAGCTGCAGCGCACGCAGGTGCCCGACGGCACCAAGATCGCCGAGGCCATCGACTACAGCCTGAACGCCTGGAAGGCCCTGACGCTGCACCTGGACGACGGGGCGGTGGCCATCGACAACAACCTGATCGAACGGCAGATCAAGCCCTGGAAATTGGGCGCCAAGAACTGGCTGTTCGCCGGCAGCGCGCTGGCCGGCCAACGCGCGGCGGTGCTGATGAGCCTAGTGCAGTCGGCCAAGCTCAATGGCCTGGATCCGTGGGCCTACCTGCGCGACGTGCTGGCGCGCATCCATACCCATCCCAGCCACCGGCTGGAAGAAATGTTGCCGCATCGCTGGCGGCCGGCCTGACGATGGGGCGGCGCACGCAGTGTGCGGTGATCGAGGCCGACGTCGCCGTGCGCCGCATGAGCCATGAGCAGAGGGTGCGCCTGGCCGACGAGATCTACGCCCAGCAGCCCAACATGCTCGCCTCGATCCTGGCGCTGCCGCGCATGGGGGTGGACATGGCGCAGTTGGAAGTGGCGTTGCACATCCTGTTCGTCACCTTCCAGGCGATGAAGCTCAGCGGCCACCAGTGGCCGCTGATCACCGAGGACATCCAGGACGGCTGCCTGCAGCGCCTGACGGCCCGTGCGCGCTTCAACGAAGGGCTGCTGGAGGAACTGGCGACCAAGCTGATCGAACAGTTCCACACCGAACATGCCGAGCGCTACCTGCTGGCCTTCGTCTACGGCTGGCTCGGCGAGCATGACCTGATGGCCGTGCGCACCGAGGCGGAGAAGTACCTGATGATGGGCGCGGTCAACTTGGTGGAGTGCGTCGCCTTCGTCGGGGCAGTCAACCCGCGGCACTAGCGACGGGTTCTTGCCCCAGCGTCAAGGTGGGGCGGCTGGACGCTCACGGCTCGTGGATATGGTTCCAGATATGGCTTGGCTGAAATCGGCAGGCCATAAAATGAAAAAGCACCAAGTGAATCAATCACTTAGTGCTTTATTGGTGGCGGAGTGGACGGGACTCGAACCCGCGACCCCCGGCGTGACAGGCCGGTATTCTAACCAACTGAACTACCACTCCGCAGCGGTGGCGGCGTTCGCAGCTTTCGCCGCCAAGTGCCACCAGGCTTGTCAATGCATGCCAGCCTGCGCTGGCGTCCCCTAGGGGATTCGAACCCCTGTAATCACCGTGAAAGGGTGGTGTCCTAGGCCTCTAGACGAAGGGGACGTGAACCTTCTTCCCATGAACAGACACTTGACTGGTGGAGGTAAGCGGGATCGAACCGCTGACCTCTTGCATGCCATGCAAGCGCTCTCCCAGCTGAGCTATACCCCCGTTGAATTTCTTCAGTCACATGCTGTTCAAGTGAGTCTGCGAGTATAGCCCATCATTCAGAGATGCTGCAATCTGGCCAGCACCGTGGCCCTTGGGAAAAGCGCCAGCACGGCGTCTATGGACGGCGTCTGCGTGCGGCCGCAAACCAGCACGCGCAGTGCTGGCGCAAGCTGCGGCATCTTCAGCTGGTGCAGGGCGAGCGTGGCCTTCATCGCCGCGGCAATGGACGCCTTGTCCCAGTCGACCGTGGCCAGCTTCTCGCGCAAGGTGCGCAGGCCCGGCGTCACGGTGGCGTTGAGATGCGCCGTCAGGTCTTCCTCGCGCGGCCGCACAGGCACGAAGATCATCTCCGCCCAGTCGGCCAGTTCCACCACCGTCGCACAGCGGTCCTTGAAGAGTGCCGCGGCGCGGGCCAGCAGGCCCAGGTCGTCGACCGTCACGCCTCGGCTGGCCAGCTGTTGCTGCGTCAGCGCCGCCAGGCGAGCGTCGTCGGCCAGCTTGATGTAGTGGGCATTGACCCACGCCAGCTTGGCCGGGTCCCACTGCGCCGGGCTCTTCGAGAGGTGGCTGCCGTCGAACCACTGCACCAGCTGCTCGCGGCTGAAGATTTCCTCGTCGCCATGGCTCCAGCCCAGGCGCGCCAGGTAGTTCAGCAAGGCCTCGGGCAAATAGCCGGCGTCGCGGTAGGCGGTGACGCTGACCGAGCCGCGGCGCTTGGACATCTTCTGCCCGTCGTCGCCGAGGATGATGGGGCAGTGCCCGAACTGCGGCAGCGGCGCGCCGAGGGCGTGGAAGATGTTGATCTGCCAGGGCGTGTTGTTGACGTGGTCGTCGCCGCGGAAGACATGCGTGATGCCCATGTCCCAGTCGTCGACGACGACGGCGAAGTTGTAGGTCGGCACCCCCAACGCGCCGGCTTCGTCCGGCGCGCCTGCTGGTGCGGGCCGCAGGATGATGAGGTCGTCGATTTCCTCGTTGCTGATGCTGATCGGCCCCTTCACCAGGTCGTCCCAGGTCACGATGCCGCTGACCGGGTTGGCGAAGCGCACCACCGGCTTCACGCCCTCGGGTACCGGCGGCAGCAGCTTGCCGGGCTCGGGCCGCCAGCGGCGGTCGTAGTGGGTCTTCTCGCCGCGCGCGCGCTGCGCCTCGCGCATGGCGTCCAGCTCCTGCGGCGTGCACCAGCAGCGGTAGGCGGTGCCGGCGGCGATCATCTGCTCGACGACCTCGTGGTAGCGCGCCAGGCGCTGCATCTGGAAGATCGGGCCTTCGTCGTGGTCCAGGCCCAGCCACTGCATGGCGTCGATGATCTGGTCGACCGATTCCTGCGTCGATCGCGCCACGTCGGTGTCCTCGATGCGCAGCACGAAGCTGCCGCCGAAGTGACGCGCATAGGCCCAGGAATACAGCGCCGTTCGCGCCGTGCCCAGGTGCAGGAAGCCCGTCGGCGACGGGGCGATGCGGGTGCGTATGTTCATGTCAATGTGGCGAGGCCGCGCTGCAGGTCGTCGGTGATGTCGTCGACATGCTCCAGCCCGACCGCCAGGCGGACCAGCCCCTGGCCGATGCCGCTGGCCTGGCGCTGGGCTTCCGTGAGGCGTCCATGTGAGGTGGTTGCCGGGTGGGTGATGATGGACTTGGTGTCGCCCAGGTTGGTCGCGATGCTGAGCACCCGCGTGCTGTCGATGACGCGGAAGGCCGCCGCGCGCGCCTGCTCCGGCGTGCCGGCCCGCAGGTCGAACGACACCACGGCGCCGCCGAGGCCCGACTGCTGGGCCATCGCCAGCGCGTGTTGCGGGTGCGAAGCCAGCGCCGGGAAGTGGACGCGGGCGACCGCGGGATGGCGTTCCAGCCAGCGCGCCACCTGCAGTGCAGCCTCGCTCTGCGCGCGCATGCGCAGCATCAGCGTCTCCAGCCCCTTGAGCACGACCCAGGCATTGAAGGGCGCCAGCGTCATGCCGGCGGTGCGCAGCGTCGGTGCCAGGGCGTCCACGATGAGCCGGTTGGGTCCGCAAAGCGCGCCGGCCATCACGCGGCCCTGACCGTCGAGGTACTTGGTGCCGGCGTGCATCACGAGGTCGGCGCCCAGCGCCAGCGGCCGCTGCAGTGCCGGCGAACAGAAGGTGTTGTCCACCGTGAGCAGCGCGCCGGCGTCGTGCGCCAGGTCGGCCAGCGCGCGGATGTCGCACACCTCTGTCAGCGGGTTGGTGGGCGTCTCGGCGAACAGCAGCCGCGTGCTCGGGCGCAGCGCGGCGCGCCACTCGCCGATGTCGGTCTGCGAGACGAAGGTGGTGTCGATGCCGAACTTGCCGAACTCCTTCGCGAACAGGCTCAGCGTGGAGCCGAACACCGAGCGCGAGCACACGACATGGTCGCCGGACTTGAGCAGC
>CAIWPS010000866.1 GCA_903914615.1 uncultured beta proteobacterium
AGCTGCCCGAACAGCTGGCCGATGTCGTGTGCCGTTTCGCTGTCGAGGTTGCCCGTGGGCTCGTCGGCCAGCAGCAGCGGCGGGTCGTTGGCGATGGCGCGGGCGATGGCGGCGCGCTGCTGTTGGCCGCCGGAGAGCATGGCCGGCAGCTTGGCTGCCTGGTCGGCGACGCCGACGCGGTCCAGGAGATCGCGTGCGCGCGCGCGTCGCAAGGCTGGGGGCACTTTGCCCACCAGATCCATCGCCAGCAACAGGTTTTCCAGCACCGTCAGCGTCGGCAAGAGCTGGAAGAACTGGAAGACCACGCCCACTTTCGGGCCGCGCCAGCGGGCAAGGGCATCCTCGCTCAGCGCGGCCGGGTCGGTGCCCCCCACCAGCACACGACCGGCGGTCGCCCGGTCCAGGCCCGCCAGCAGGTTGAGCAGGGTCGACTTGCCGCTGCCCGACTTGCCCAGCACGGCCACATGTTCACCCGCGGCGACGCGCAGGCTCAGGCCCCGGAGCGCCGCATACGACTCGCCGCCGCGCAGCGTGTAGACGCGCTCGACGGCCTCGAGGTGGACGATGGGCGCGCTCACTCGCCGTGGTCCCGGCGCTGCAGCTTGAACAGGTCGCTGGCGAGCAACTGCCCTTCAGCGTTGAAGCGGAAGCTGTAGCTCTTGAGCACCGCTTTCGGGTAGCGGAACTCCGTCTGGGCGATGCGAACACCGCCCTGCACGGTGATCGAGCGCACGATGATCTCGTCGGCGCCCGGTATCTGCTCGACGGCCTGAACGAACAGGTCCGCCGCCTTGAACCCGCTGGGCAGGTCGTCGATGGTGTAGCGGTCGGCCAGGCGCGGCAGCATCGGCTTGCCGTCGCGGGCCATGACGGCTGAGGCCAGCGCGCGCAGGAATCCTTCCACCTGGGGGTCGGGCGCGAGCCCGTCAGCGTGGCTGACCCGCGCCACCTGCGCCGGCGGCGGCGCCCTGGGCCGAGGCGGCGGGCTGCCGTGCAGCCATTCGATCAGACCGGCGTGCGACGGCAAGCCGGCCCCCAGGCCGGCCGCACCGATCAGCGCCATGGCCCATCGTCTTCGCGACCCGGTGACGTCATCGGCCCGGGTCTTGTGGATCGTGGGCATCGAATAGCTCCGAACAGAGTGGATCGGCGCAGCATAGAGCCGGACGACACGCACGTGCAGCCATGCGATGCGATGCGGATCGGCGGGCATGAACGGCCGAAAGCGATGGCCCCGACCAAGGGCTGACTTGCGGCGCATCGCCGCTGGACCTCAGAATCGATGGATCCACCGGATGCAAGGGCGGGGTGCCCGACCGGGCCTACCCGCACCGGTGCTCGGCGTTCAATCTTCGAATTCCCAGGAGTTTTCCATGACGAAATCCATCCGGTCCGCCTTGCTCATCGCGGGCAGCTTCGCCGCATTGGCGGTCACGGCCCTGCCGGCGCATGCGGTGGGTTGCCTGAGCGGTGCCGCGGCGGGCGCGGTTGCCGGGCATGTCGCTGGCGGCCATGCCGTGATAGGCGCGGCGGGCGGATGCGTCGTCGGCCATGAACTGGCCGTCAAGAAGGAGCGCGAGGCCGAGGCCAACAAGCTGATCGCCGACTACGAGACGGCACCGGAAGGCAGCCCGCAACGCTCCAGGGACCTGGCCGGCATCTCCAGGCTTTCCCGCAAGGACGTGCCTGTGGCTGTGAAGTGGATACAGCAACACAACGTTAACACGCATTGAGCACGGGCCCCCTGCCGCCGGCTCGCTGAGCCCCGCGCAGCGCGGCGGCCCGGAAG